>JAJAYH010000147.1 GCA_026786325.1 Alkalinema sp. CAN_BIN05
ATCAGTAAATGACGAAGCCGTTCAGATGGGATCCGAATAAGAACGAACAACTCATTCAGGAGCGAGGCATTTCTTTCGAGGAAATCACTGTTGCGGTGGAGAATGGCGACTTGCTTCAAATTGTGCCGCATCCAAATGCTATCAAGTACCCAAGACAAACAATCATGGTCGTAGGAATAGACAGATACGCCTTCTTAGTTCCGTTTGTAGAAGAGCCTGATTATCTATTTCTCAAGACAATCATTCCGAGCCGTAAAACAACGCGCAACTTCATTGAAACCAGGGAGTAATGGCATGAATCTCGACAAATACGAAGAAGAAGTGCTTGCCGCATTCGAGTCCGGTGCGCTCCATCCCATTGCCACCAAGGAAGAACTAGAGCGAATCAGGAACTCCGCTCGTGCCACGACAACCAAGGATCAACGAATCAACATTAGACTGTCTGTCGGAGACCTTCGCGACATTCAAGCGAAGGCAATGCAAGAGGGAATGCCGTATCAAACACTAATTGCAAGTGTACTTCACAAGTATGTAACGGGCAAATTTACAGAAAGAGGCGCAGGAGTTCAATCAAGCCAAAACAATAATGCCTAATCATTAGCTGATCTGGGCGAGGCGAACAAAATTCGCTAACAATGCCATTCCGCTGTCCGACGATTTCTCAGGATGGAACTGGACGGCCATCAGATTCTTATGGGCAATAGCAGCAGCGATCGTCTGGGTTCCATGGGTGATGGTGGCAGCGATCATTGATGATTCAGTTGGGTCTACATAATAAGAATGGACAAAATACATCCAACTTTCTTCGGGTGTGGCCGTCCAAAGCAGCGATTGTGGCTGAGTGAGATGAAGCTGGTTCCAGCCCATGTGGGGAATGCGAATGCCGGGTTCTGGCTTGAATTTCCGTACCCGTCCCGGCACAATGCCCAATCCCGGATCATTGCCCTCATCACTGGATTCAAACAGCACTTGCAATCCCATACAAATACCGAGAAACGGTTTACCCGACGCGATCGCATCTTTAATCGGCTGCTCTAAATGGTGCGATCGAATACTTTGCAATGTCGGATCCCAAGCGCCCACACCCGGCAATAAAATACCATCGGCCTGAGCCAAAACTGACGCTGAATCGGTAACGATCGCCTCTCCACCTGCGGCTTCTACCCCTTTACAAGCAGAATGTAAATTTCCAGCATCGTAATCAATAACTGCAATGACCGCCATATTTTCTCTGCTTAATCTGACTGAATGTTTAGGGCACTATTCTAAAAATACCATTTTTGAACACCCAAAATAGTGCATCATGCCGATATTAGGATTCAATCAAATATCAAGAAATATCACGCGATTCTAAAGGATTTTGAATTGGGCACTATACCGCTAGCTAAAATGCTATGTTGTTTACATCACCTTAATGAATTGAACGCACTAGATAGAACTTTTACATAACGCAGCACATTCGGTTCTAAGTTTACTTTCTCTCATGTCTACAGGGGAAAGTTAATTTTAGAATTGGTTTTCGAGTTCTATAGACTGGGCCTTCAAAAACATTGAGAGGTGATTCATCAGTCCGAATAGCAAGACGGTCTCTGTTGCAGGGTTTGAGTGATATATCCTCGCCTCGCCGTCATAGCGATTCAGGAACATATGAAGCGGACTTGATTGCTCGAATTCCATCTTTTTTAGCGGAGTTAAGGCTTATGAAGCTTGTGATCCAGGGTAAAAACATCGAAATCACGAATGCGATTCGTGAATATGCCAATCAGAAAATAGAAAAAGCAACGCTTCACACTAATTCATTACTATCTGAGATTAATGTCGATCTCTCAGTCGAGAAAAACCCAAAGGTGTTTCCCAGTAAGCAGACCGCAGAGATAACAATTTTTGTAAATGGTTCCGTCGTCCGCGCCCAAGAAAGCAATGAAAATCTCTACACGAGTATTGATTTGGTCGCCGATAAGATTGCACGGCAATTGAAAAAGTACAAAGAACGCCGTCGCAATTCCCATCAAGAGCCTGTAAAAGAAATACTGGCGATGGAGGCAGACCAGCCCTTAATGAATTTGACGGATCTTCAACGCCGCGAGCCTCAGTTACCACCCGAAGTGGTGCGGATGAAGTATTTTTCAATGCCAGAGATGAGCATAGAAGAAGCTCTGAGCCATCTTCAAGTCATTGATCATGATTTTTATATGTTCCGCAATATAGAAACTAGTGAAATCAATGTGATTTATGAACGGAATCACAATGGTTATGGTGTGATTCAACCGCGTAAAAATGGCAAATCAGATGATGCAGATCCAGCAGAGGAGATGAATCACGCTCTTGGTGCTATGGATCTGTAGATTGATTTGTTTCCCGTCTGAAAATAAAATTTCTAGGCGGGAAACAAATACTAATCAACTAGAATTTTAGTTGATTAGTATTTTAGTTGATTAAGTCACGTAGTAGATTTGCAACTTGTTGGGCGCTATCAGGAACCGCTAATGATTTGGCTGCCGATCGCATGCCTTCTTTGCGGGCGATCGAATCTGGCTGAGTTCCGAGCAAGTCTAAAACTGTTTTCTCTAATGTTTCGGGGAGCAATTGCGCTTGTCGGAACATTTTGGCGGCCCCTACGTTAACAAACTCTTTTGCATTGTGCGCTTGATGATCTTCTGCCGCATAGGGATAGGGCACCAGAATTGATGGCGTATGAGTCATGGCCAGTTCAGTCAATGTCCCCGCGCCAGATCTACTAATCACCAAATCTGCACGGGAAAACAATGCCGCCATATGGGAATAAAACGGCACCGATCGGTACTGCGGATGGCTCAAACTATTAGCATTTGGGTCCGATTCTCCGGTTTGATGGACCAGCCAAATGCCCTGTTCAAACCATTTTGGAGCCGCTTGACGCACAATCTGGCTTAATGCCACCGCTCCTTGACTGCCGCCCACCATCACAACTAAGGGCACACCATCGGGAATGTCTAAGCCTTCGAGGGGGCCAGGGTTGGTGAGGAACTGCGATCGAACAGGAGTCCCAGTAAAAATAGTCTTCGCTTTAAGCGACTTAGCTGCAACCTCAAACCCCAAGGCCACCACCGAACACCAGGGCGCAAAAAAACGAGTCACTTTTCCAGGCAGCGCATTCGACTCGTGCAGTACAACGGGAATTCCCAGAGACTTTGCCGCAATAATCGCCGGAGCAGAAATATATCCACCTGTAGTAAAAACACCTTGAAATTTGCCGCGCTTGAGGAGTTTGCGCACCGTTTGAATGGAAATAAGCAGTCGCCAAATTGTTTTTATTGTGCCCAGCCCTGGCTTACCCTGAAACCCAGCAACATTAACGGTATGAAGCGGATACTTGACCAGCTTCACCTCCATACGATCGGGCACCCCGAGCCATTCGATATGGTAGTCAGTAAGTTGTTCGGCGATCGCCACAGCCGGGAAAACGTGACCACCCGTTCCACTGGCCGCGATCAGAAGACGGGGTTGAGGTGAATTAGACACAAATCAGACCGAAAAATTTTGCGGACAAGAGGCATTGTACTATCCATAGTAGACCCATAAGTAATCCCATAAATCCCATAAGTAGACCGATCGCCGCCTGCTTTGCCACTGGCTCCCCTATACTGAAATAGAACGCCTTTTGGCACGCTCACCACTAGACAGGATGACGTTGTGATTATCGCTCGACTCTGGACTCTTTCTACCGCTGCTTTTCTCGCATTCATTCCCTTGACTGTGAATGCAGCCGTTACCTCACCAAGCCAGAGCCTAGTGATCGCCCTAGACTCCGCTCTCAATGCAAAAAACATTGGGGCCATCTCTGAGCTACTAACTCCCGACTACGCCCATGACGATGGTTACACCCGTGAGACCTTGCCCCAAGCTCTACAGCGGTCGTGGCAGCAGTATCCCAACCTAACCTACAAAACTGAAATTATTCGCAGTGAGATGAATGGGGGAACCGAAACGATCGAAACCCTAACTACGATTAATGGTCGCCGCAGTAATCCATCAGGTCAAGTTTGGAAAATAACGGGAACCATCCGATCGCAGCAGCTTGTCCAAGCCAATCGCATCCGATCGCAATCTATTTTGTCAGAACAAACGCGAATTACCATAGGGGATAAGCCGCCAACCGTCATGGTGAATTTGCCAGACACTGTTACTGTTGGGCGAGACTACAAGTATGAAGCGGTGGTTCAAGAACCCATTAATGATGATTTATTCATGGGGACAGTGTTCGACAATCCCGTGTCGCCTGCGCTATTAACCCAGAAGCAATTACAGCTCCAACTTCCCTCCATTGCCGAATTACTTAGTGGCCGCACCCGCAAACCACCAACAGCACCCAAAAGCAACCAAATTGTAAAACTAAGTCGTCTAGCATCGGGTGGTTTTTTCAAAATTGGCACTGCGTCCAAAGTCCCTGAAACTAGGTGGATTTCGGCAGTGCTGGCCCGTCATGAGGGCGGAATTACGATCGCAACCCGTCGTCTACGCACAGTACGATAGAAGTACGGTATTACAGCCGGTCGCAATAACGTTCTAGAGATTCAATTATCTGTTCAAATCGAGTGACAGAATTTAGGGCCAGAATCTAGGATAAGCATATGCCAAGAGATCTCCGGGGTTTCATTCAACAACTCGAAGCCAAAGGGCAATTGCGGCGAATTACAGCGCCAGTCGATACGGATTTAGAAATTGCTGAGATTG
>JAJAYH010000148.1 GCA_026786325.1 Alkalinema sp. CAN_BIN05
AATACGATCCATTCCATAGTTTATCCTGGTAAACCGATCGGGCCTGTCTGATCCATTGTTCAAATAAACTAATATCTTCATTTAGAATACGTCCGATCGCACAAGCCGCCTCCAAAGCCGCAATCCAAAGCCCACCGCAATAAGCACTCACCCCCTTCAATCGCCAATCATCAAAGGTTTGATCCGGAGCACCACTGTTCTCAGGAATACCATCATTATCGAGATCAAATGCTTTTGTATAATGCAATGTTTCAACAACAGCCGCCCAGCATTCGATTAAAAAGTCCCGATCGGTTGCGCCCGTCAGTAAATAATCGCGGTACACCTGCAATACAAAATCAGAACTCAGATCTTTCCACAAATTACAATCTTGATAACTCGTGTAATTCGTCTTTTCCCAAACATGCTCATTCGGCGCACCTAAATCATGGGGCGTTGCACCACGAACTTTACGCAAAGCATCTGGACTTTCCTGACCGATCGTCGCATAGTAACCAATTTTACGAGTCCGATCGTCCTGTTTTGGAATCGCTCGTGCAAACGCTAAAATTATAGATTTTTCAAGCTTTTGCCACAACATCAACAATCCAAACGATCCATACAAACGAACATCAAGACTCTCATACCAGCGATAGTCAATACATTCTAAAACTGCAAATTGACCAATTGGATCATCTTCACTCGCCGCACTCCACAACGCACAACCCTGCGTCAAATCATACAACTCATTCATCAACGCCATCTTGAACCAATCTGGCAAATCAGCCCGGTCTAAAATCGGCGCTTGCCATGCTTCAATTTGTTCACGCCAAAGACTATGACGTTTTAATCCTTGTTTTGCAATCGTCCAAGCATTGTTTCCCGATCGACCAAAGAAATCCGTATAGCGTTTAAAATATGTCACGTCCTGAGCGAATTCCATAACAGGGAAATCCCAGGCAAGAATGAATGGAATTTGTTTAGTCTTACCCGGACGAATGGTGAACTTGATTGCGATCGCCCCCCCAATACGTTCAGTTTCAGCGGCTAGCGTTTCATCATCAAGATTATTTAATGTTCCATCTTGGGAAAACGATCGCCACAAATCATTCCCACTACCCGCAGCATTCCATCTCGTGTTGTAAGTTGTTTCATGCAACGGATTCAGTAATGTTGCTATTGACCATTCACCGTCACCTTCTTCTGGGTTGTCAATATTGTTTCTAGTATTGCCCATCACAATACCAATCTTACTTTCATCACCAATCAACTGATTGAAATTACCACTGCTTTTTTTAATACGCGGCACATAGTCATAAAACGGACTACCATCATCCCGCACTTGAATATCGGGCGATTTTGCTGTATTCAAAAACCACCCCGCCAGATTTTCCCAGCTCATCATAATGCTGAGGGTAATCGGTTCATCGGTCGGATTATGAACGGTCCAAAGAAAGTTTGCGATCGGATAACTTGTTTCCTGATAATTATTAGCAATAATTGGCGAAAATTGTTCACAAGTAATTTGTGCTTTGAATACCTTTTGATATTCATACCAACTTCTAGGATAGAGCGCTGAATAGATTCCCGATCGTTCTGGATACCATTGCCAAGCGTCTAAGCTGCCATCTTCTGGGCCTTGAGTTGCCAGTGCATAGGCTTGAGTTTGGCCTGCCGATTCTTCAAAAATACTGAATTGACAACCCGCAAAATTCTCAAAAGTATGTTCACCACCGTCAATATGCCACAGATTAAACTGCCCATGGGACGATCGCCCAATGCACCCCGCCCCAAAACCACCCAATGGCGCACCATGCCAGGGACCATCATCAAGATTACTGGGATAGCGAACAATATAAGGTTGATCCCAGCCTTGCCCTAATTCTCGCGACCAGGCACTTTGGGGAATCTCAGTGGCATTTTGCATGGGTATTGGAAAGATATATCGGATTTAAGAATACAGGAAAAGAGGAATATTCATAGTGTCGATCTCTATGAATATTCAAAAAAAAGGAACATCCCGAAAGACATTCCTAGTTTTGATATTAGATCAAAAATTTAAATCAATAAGTTCGTAAACTATTTGATTTCAACCTTACCGCCGATATCTTCGATCTGCTTCTTAATCGCTTCAGCATCAGCCTTAGAAACTGCTGCCTTAATTGCCTTAGGTGCTGCTTCAACAAGATCCTTCGCTTCTTTCAGACCCAATCCAGTGATTTCACGGACTGCCTTCAAGATAGTGATTTTCTTATCAGCAGGCACTTCAGTTAAGATCGCATCAAATTCGGTCTTCTCTTCAACCGCTTCTGCTGCTGCGCCGCCGCCCATCATCATGACAGGTGCTGCTGCTGCTGCACTAACGTCGAAAGTTTCTTCGATGCCTTTTTTCAGTTCAACCAACTCAAGAGCAGTTAAGCCCTTCATGATTTCGATAACTTCAGCAACCTTAGACATGGATATTCTCCTGAGTAATAAACGAGATTTCACAATCTCAAAATGTTCAGTTTGGAAGGGTACGATTCACATCGCAACGCCTTCAATTCAGCAGCTCTTAAGCAGCCTGTTTGTCGGCCACAGCTTGAACGGCACGAGCAACCCCAGTCGGGATTTCTTGAACCAGAACGGCAATATTGGAGACAATGCTGTTGACAGCACCAGCAATCTGCGAGTAAAGCTGTTCCTTGGATGGCAGATCTGCAACATCCTTGAACTGAGCTTCCGTCAGCAGTTTGCCATCCATGACAGCACCAATGACTTCCGTCTTTTTGGTAGCTTTCTGGAATTCTTGGTATGCCTTAACAGCACCACCGACATCTTCTTGAACCAGAATGAATGCTGCGGAGTCCTTTAGAAGGCTTTCCATTGCAGTCCATTTTTCGTTCCCTTCGATCGCCTTGCCCATGAAGGTGTTTTTGGTGACTTTACACACCGCACCTTTGGCACGTAGACGGGTCCGAAGATCTGTGATTTCACCCACAGTCAGACCGCGATAGTTAATCGCGAAGGCAAAGGTTGCGGTTTCAAGAGAGTTCTTGAGTCCAGCGACGATTTGCTTCTTATTTTCGAGTGTTCTACCCATTCGACCATCACCTCCTGGCTTGGGGTCTAGACGTTAAAACCGTTCTCTTACTGGTCAAAAACAAGAACCCAAAAACAAAGCCTCGGTCTGTTCTAGACACGAGGTTTTACATTCAAAACGCACTCTTTCAATGAATCGGAGCGTCTCAAACCTCGGTAGGATTTAAAAACCTACTGTCTGTGGCTTGCTATTCAATTGAAGAGAATGGTTCGACTAATCTTTTGCCTCAATGGGACTATTAATAGCTTGAAACTCCGAGAAGTTTTACAGCCGGATTTCATTACACCATAGTCCCAGTGAAAACACAAGAGTTAATCGTTAGAATTAGCTTTCAATAGACTTAATGTCACGAAGCGCACTGATATCGACTTCGATCGCAGGACCCATGGTCGATGAGATATAAAGCGTACGCCAGTAACGGCCCTTGGCACCCGATGGACGGTTCCGTTCAATGCTGTCTTGCAAGGTCTTCAAGTTAACGAGAAGATCTTCAGCAGAGAAAGCAGACTTGCCAAATAGAACGTGAACAATTCCGGTTTTGTCGGCTTTGTACTCGATTTTCCCGGCTTTGAATTCAGCGATCGCTTGAACCAAGTCTGTCGCGACGGTTCCAGCTTTCGGAGAAGGCATCAAACCACGGGGACCAAGAACACGACCAAGCTTTGCCACTTGTGGCATCACATCAGGCGTTGCGATCAATAGATCGAAATCCATCCGGCCCTTTTGAATTTCTTCAATCAATTCTTCCGAACCCGCAATGTCTGCACCAGCGGCGGTTGCTTCTGCGACTTTCTCACCCCGTGCGATGACCGCGACTCGAATGGTTTGTCCAGTGCCTTTAGGTAACGCAACAGTTGTCCGTAACTGTTGGTCGTTATACTTCGGATCGATTCCGAGACGAACATGAGCTTCCGCTGATTCAGCAAATTTTGCTGTAGCCGTTTCCTTCAGCAATTGAATTGCTTCGAGCGGAGCATAAATCCGATCTTCTACTTTGGACTGTAACTCGCGTGTCCGCTTTGAAAGCTTTCTAGTCATTGTCTTACTCCTGGGGTGCAAACGAGATTCCTCTCTTCCCCTAAAATTTACGGTGTAGGTGAAATTCAGCGAACCAGTAGAAAAGTGTATTTTCTGACTAGTCGTTGATGGTTACGCCCATGTTTTTCGCAGTTCCAGCGATAATCTTCATTGCGCCTTCGATATCGATCGCATTCAAGTCAGGCATTTTAACCTTTGCGATGTCTTCGAGTTGAGCGCGGGAGATTGATCCAACTTTCTTAGTGTTGGGTTCACCGGATCCGCTTTCGATTCCGGCAGCTTTTGCAATCAACTTAGACGCTGGAGGCGTTTTCAGAATGAATGTAAAGCTACGATCTTCATAGACAGAGATTTCAACAGGCACAACCATTCCGGCTTGGTCGGAGGTGCGTGCGTTGTACTCTTTGCAGAACATCATGATGTTCACACCATGTTGACCCAATGCAGGACCAATGGGGGGTGCTGGGTTCGCTTTGCCCGCATTAATTGCGAGCTTAATCATTGCTACGACTTTCTTGGCCATCGATCGAACTACTCACTAGCTAATAACGAGACTCAAGCAATGGCAAAACCACTACTCAATCTTTTGAACTTGAACGATTTCTAACTCCACAGGAGTTTCCCGTCCGAAAATTGAGAGTAGTGCTTTCAGTTTGTTCCGTTCAGCACTGACTTCCACAACTTCCCCTTCAAATTCCTTAAAGGGTCCAGACAGAACCATAATTTTATCACCTGTTGCCAGGTTAATTTTACGAACTGGTTCTTGCTCTTGAGTCCGTTTAAAGATGCGCTCCACTTCCGAATGGGCCAAAGGCATGGGTTTCACATGACCACGACCTCGCCCATAACGACGTTTCTGCTCAGATCCCACAAAGTTGATGACGTGAGGCGTATTTTTAATCACCTGCCAAGCATCATCATCCATAATCATGCGAATCAAGACATAACCTGGAAAAACCTTTTCACTGCCTTCTTTCTGCTTTCCATCTTTCTGATGCCTCACAATAGGAGTCTCTGGAATCTGCACATCCAAAATTCGATTAGATACATCTAGTGTCTGGATGCGTTGATCTAAGCTCATCTTAACGCGCTTCTCACAACCCGACGCGACCTGAACGGCATACCATCGGGACTGCTTCAGGAGAGACTTCCGATTGTACTCATCCTCTCCAAGCACTTCAAGATCAACTAGATCTCTTGGATCCATTTCTTGCGATTCTTCTTCAGCGGTGTAAGTCATGAGGGGAATACCTGCGTTTGTGCCCATACAAACAATTGATCCAAAAAGTAGACCAGCGTTGCAGACAGTGCGACCATCGCAATCACCGCGATCGATTCACTAATCAATTGCTGGCGACTGGGCCAACTGACCTGACTAAGCTCTTTTTTTGTTTCCTGAAAAAATACATTTGGATTTAACGATGCCTTAACTGGATCTTTCCCTTTAAGAGCGATCGCATCCGGTTCTACGCGGGAGGTCTCTTCGTCTGCCATTGGTAATCACCATGCTAATTCTACAGTCGATCAATCTCTAACTCCCTTCAGAAAAGATAGGTACGGTCTGACCCTGTAACCAGGAGACCATACCTATCTTTAGGAGCTTAAATGAAGCAATTCAACGCGCCCTGAAGGACTTGAACCCTCGACATCAGGTTTTGGAGACCTGCGTTCTACCAACTGAACTAAGGACGCATGTTATGAACTGCTTCATTATAACCCGGTTTTGTCTTTAGTGTAACAGAGTTTCTTAAAGACAAAACCTGGCGAGATCTGAGATTAAATCTCGCGATCGAAACGCTGCTTCAAGCGAGCAGACTTACCGGTGCGTTGACGTAAGTAGAACAGTTTAGCGCGACGGACTTTGCCGCGACGCAGGACTGTAACACTTTCAATTCGAGGGGAGTGAATTAAGAACACCCGCTCAACGCCAACATTCTGGAATACTCGGCGAACAGTAATGTTCTGAGTAATACCAGCACTGCGTTTAGCGATGACAACGCCTTCATAGGGCTGAGTCCGTTCTTTTTCTCCTTCGCGAATCTTCACGCCGACACGTACGGTGTCGCCCACATGAACAACGGGAAGATCACTCTTCATTTGTTCCGCATCAATTGAGCGGATTATTTCCTGCGCTTTCATAGAGGGAGGCCAAAAACTCACAATTGCTAAATGTAGCCTATAAAGTGAAAATCGTCTATCTGTTTCTAAAAATAATTTGGTGCATCCTTGAACGATCGTTCGGGCTTGCGATGTCGTCAACTTCTTCCAATTCAGGCTAAATTTAGAAGAAGACTCAATTTCAGTCCATATCTTTAATTCCACGACCTCCATGAATATCTTCAGCAATCTTCTTCCCGCGCCCCTGCTTCGTAAGCGCCGAGGTGGGATGGTCAAAACATCTGATGAAATCGCCATCATGCGTCAGTCTTGTCGAATTGTTGCAACGGTGCTGAAGGAGGTTGGACAATTGGTTGAGCCGGGAATGACCACCGCCGATTTGGATGCGTTCGCTGAAAAACGGATTCGGGGGTTTGGTGCAACGCCAAGTTTTAAGGGCTATCACGGATTTCCAGCATCACTTTGTACCTCTGTTAATCATGAAGTGGTGCATGGTATTCCGAGCCGGAAGAAGATTTTACGATCGGGAGATGTCCTGAAATTAGATACTGGCGCTTATTTTCAAGGATTTCATGGCGACTCCTGTATCACCGTCGTCGTCGGGGGTGAGGCTCCGGCTAAAACCGCTCATTTAATCAAAGTTGCCGAACAAGCCCTATACAAATCGATCGAACAGGTCCGGGCTGGAGCCTATTTATTAGACATGGCGATCGCGGTACAGACCTACGTGGAGGAAAATGGCTATAGTGTTGTCGAAGAATATACAGGACATGGAGTAGGACGGAATCTTCATGAGGAGCCACATGTTTTTAATTTCCGAACCAATGAAATTCCCAATGTGAAATTGAAGGCGGGCATGACCTTGGCGATCGAGCCTATTGTGAATGCAGGATCCAATGCAACACGAATCTTGGCCGATCGCTGGACGGTGGTGACGATGGATACAAAATTATCGGCTCAGTTTGAACACACGGTGCTAGTGACGGAGACGGGATCGGAAATTCTGACCGATCGCTCCCTTATCTAGACCAGTGCTGGAACATACAATTTTTTAAAACAGCCTTTTCTACGACGATAATAATGTTCAAAAACACCCTTGGACTCCCGGATCCGCTGCATGACTATATTTTGGCCAATTCTTTAAAAGAGGTGGCCATCCTAGCAGAACTCCGACAGGAAACCCAACTCCATAAACAAGCCCGAATGCAGATTTCTCCTGATCAGGGGCAATTAATTTCACTACTAATTCGGCTGATGTCTGCAAGGCGCGTGTTGGAAATTGGCGTATTTACCGGATATAGCTCCTTAACGATCGCCTTAGCCTTGCCGACCGATGGGGTTCTGGTGGCCTGTGATATTAGTGAAGAGTACACTGCAATAGCAAAACGATATTGGCGACAGGCGGGCGTTCAGGACAAGATTGAGCTGCGGATAGCGCCTGCTTTAGAAACCTTAGATGCACTTCTGGAATCTGGACAAGCGGAAACCTTTGATTTTGCTTTTGTCGATGCGGATAAGGCTAATTATTCCAATTATTACGATCGTACGTTAAAGCTGTTGCGCCCCGGTGGACTGATGGCCATTGACAATGTTTTGTGGTCTGGACGAGTCGCAGATCCCCAATCAACCGATAAAATTGTCCAGACAATGCGAGTTTTTAATCAGAAAGTAGCCCAGGACGATCGGGTCCAAGTCAGTCTTCTTCCCTTGGGTGATGGTATTACGCTCGCTTTGAAGAAAATTTAAATCAACGCTTGCGAGGCTTTTAAATCACGATGGCGATCGAGAAACGCTTCAAAATCTGGCGCAAAGATTCCGTGGCCTAAGGCTGGGCTGGAGCCTGAAGACGCTAGAGAAGATTTAATGCGACGCTCTAGTTCAAGCTTAGTATTATGCTCTAGCCCAATAAATTTAATATCCTTACCGGAAGCCTGCGATCGGATCATAGATTGGGCCAACACATTAATCCCATCGCTATCCACGGTTCCAACCCAGAGTAAATCAACAATCACTCCGTTGCCATGGGTCAAAGCTTGTTCTAGAGATAGCTGAAAGGTTTGGCCAGAGGATCCATGAAGGCTCTCTGGTTGCAAAATCGTAGTACAAACCATAATACAAAATATTGATAAGCCTTTATTGCAGCCTAGTCTTAAGTTGAGTTTACTTTACGAATTGGCCTAAGATGACTAAACTTTAAAACTCATAGATATTACATTTTTTCACTTTTACGATCGCTTTAAAGGTGCTGCAAATTCTAATTTATACCGATCAAAATTTACATTTCAAGTACATATTTTTCGATAGTCCCCCCTCATCACTAAAGATAGGAAAACAAGCGTGACCCCTCCCGTTGATTCCTCAGTCCTCTCGGCTCAGCCGACAGAACAGGACAATATTAATTCCTCAGATTTCAGTTCACTCGATCGCCAGATGATTGCGATTTTAGATTTTGGGTCTCAGTATTCTGAGCTGATTGCGCGTCGAATCCGGGAAACGGAAGTATATTCTGAAGTCCTTTCCTACCGGACAACTGCGGCTCAACTTCGCGAGCTTAATCCTAAAGGTATTATTCTTTCGGGTGGTCCTAGTTCGGTCTACGACGATAGTGCCCCCCTTTGTGATCCCGAAATATGGAATCTAGGGATTCCGGTGATCGGGGTTTGTTATGGCATGCAGCTCATGGTTCAGCAGTTGGGTGGCTTAGTTGAGCGTGCCGAACGGGGTGAGTATGGAAAAGCAAATCTTCTGGTTGATAGCCCATCCAAATTGCTTGATGCTGTGCCCGATCGTTCGGTCATGTGGATGAGTCATGGTGATTCGGTCGTGAAAATGCCCGATGGTTTTGAACTACTGGCCCATACGGACAATACGCCCTGTGCGGCGATCGCTGATACGACCCGAAACTTCTACGGTGTACAGTTTCATCCGGAAGTAGTCCATTCCCAAGGCGGCCAGCTCCTAATTCGTAACTTTGTTTATGAAGTTTGTGGGTGTAAACCAACTTGGACGACGGAAGCGTTTGTGGAACAGGCCATTCGCGAGGTTAAGGAACGAGTCGGTGACAAGCAAGTACTCCTGGCATTGTCCGGCGGGGTTGATTCTTCGACGTTGGCTTTCCTGTTGCATCGGGCGATCGGCGATAAGCTCACTTGCATGTTCATTGACCAAGGCTTCATGCGTAAAGGGGAACCGGAGCGCTTAGTTAAACTTTTCGACGAACAGTTCCATATTCCTGTGGTCCATGTTCAAGCTCGCGATCGCTTTCTAAACGTTGTAAAAGGAATTAGCGATCCCGAAGAGAAACGTAAAAAAATTGGCCACGAATTTATCCGCGTATTCGAGTCGGAATCAAAACGGCTAGGTCCATTTGACTACTTGGCCCAAGGAACTCTTTATCCTGACGTGATTGAGTCGGCAGACACGAATGCTGACCCTGCCACAGGTGAACGAGTTGCTGTCAAGATCAAAAGTCACCACAATGTTGGCGGGTTGCCCAAGGATCTGCAATTTAAGCTGATCGAGCCTCTCCGTAAGTTGTTTAAAGATGAAGTCCGAAAAGTGGGTCAAATTCTGGGCTTGCCAGATGAAATTGTTAAGCGCCAACCCTTCCCCGGTCCTGGGTTAGCGATCAGAATTTTGGGCGAGGTTACTGAAGAAAAGCTTGATATTCTGCGCGATGCGGACTTAATTGTTCGTCAAGAGGTCAATAAAGCGGGTCTTTATAATGAGATTTGGCAGGCATTTGCGGTCTTGTTACCAGTCCGAAGCGTCGGAGTCATGGGGGATAAGCGAACTTATGCATTCCCGATCGTGCTTCGGATGGTGAAGAGTGAAGAC
>JAJAYH010000149.1 GCA_026786325.1 Alkalinema sp. CAN_BIN05
AGGAAAAACAATGCATTATCCAGTTGTAATTCATAAAGATCCAGACAGTGACTACGGCGTAACTGTACCGGATGTTCTCGGATGCTTCTCTGCTGGGGAGACCATTGAAGAAGCTTTGGTATATGTCTGTGAAGCGATCGAATGTCACATTGAAGGGCTACTCATTTCTGAGGAAGAGATTCCGCTGCCGACTTCTATTGAAAATCATCTCAAAAACCCTGATTATTCCGATGGACTTTGGGCCATTGTTGATATTGATTTGACTAAGTTATCTGGTGATGTCAGACGGATTAATGTGACAATGCCTGAAAGGATTTTAAATAAACTCGATCGCTATGTCATGGCTCGTGGAGCAACCCGATCGGGCATTCTGGCAGCGGCAGCTTTAGATTATATGGTTACTCACCCTACAAGCTAAATCTAGGAATGCGATCGAACTCCCCGAAGCCACCCCTGCTAAACGCGCCAAAGCTAATTCAAAAGCCACCCGAAAACCCGCGAAAGTGAAGTGATGAGAAGTTCAATTATATTCGATCGGACAACGAGAATCCTGTAATGACTGAGCGATTTAATACTGTTGAGACAGAAGTGATTTGCTGGAAATCTTTTGCTCTTGATGATCAGATTTACCCTAGACCACCTCAATGCTCATTGGACTGAGTATGTTGACGATCGAGATATTGATCATCCTATACCGTACCGATTCATTGTGACCTATGGCCTTCACTGTTTTACAAAAGAAGTCGAGAATGCTTATTCTGAACAATCCAGGCGTTTAATCTATATCTCACCAAGAGAGTCGAGACCCTTTAATTTCGATCGATATACTCTTTCTAAACAATTGCCTGACATCATTCGATCGCTAGGACAAAAGAATGTTTTGGTCTGTCATGCTGGTTATGGAAGTTTCGCGACAGTGAAGGTTGTAGATTCTAGAGGAATTGAGATTGATTATTGGATTGTATTTGTTGTGTTTAGGGAGAAGAAGAAATTCCGGCTTCATGTGACCAGTGCCTATCCAAAGTCGGAAGGAATCGGCAAGATCAAGAAGGTGAATTTCTTTACGATCGCAAGTAACTTATTGAAAGGTAAGGCTCTTCCCAAAAGGCAAAAATAACAAAGACCCCTTAAAGGAGCCTTCGCCAAGACCTAAAGTCTCAGTATTCAGAACGTCTTTACCGGGACTTGCCTCGACCTTATTCAGGTAACGGGATGTCACACCAACTGGTATGTCTGCTGCATCCTTATAGAATTTATTATAGGGTTGTCAACGTAATTTGTGTCAAGTTCTAGAAATTACCATAGGAGCGATGGGCTTTGTGCGATCGACCTCCCCGAAGCAGCCACCACCAAACGCCTCAAAGGTGAAATAATTGAGGCTTAATCGTTCAATCTCATCAATTGTTTCAAGGCGTTACGGGCGATCGTTTGGTCACTAAACGACAACGTACCAATTTTCCTTACAATCAAGGCTTGGTCAAGGGTGAAAAGCTTCATCCGCACGATCGATTCAGTATTTAAACCTGTTGGAGACAAGTCAGCGATCGGAATATCCAAGGGCCATGGCGAATGGGTTGAGGTTGTAGTCATTGCCATCACACTTCGCTGAATTCTGTTGTCAAACTCATTAGGATTCGAGATTATCAGAGCAGGTCTACGTTTAGTCTGCCCAGAATCCGTAAAGGGAAATGGCACGACCACTACATCAAATTGGTTATAAACCGCCATACGCTAACTCGTCTGCTTCTGAATCCCACTCAATCATCAGAGCTGAGGCTCCCATTAGGTATTCCCGATCGTCCTCGATCGCGACATCAATTGGATTACGAGTTTCATGTTCTAGAACAATTACTTCTACTGTTCTTCCAGCTCGAAATGGCAACCCCGTCAGTATCAATTTACCGTCTTCAGTCAAGATCGCTTCAGCTTTATAAGCATTCATAAGCTATTGTCGCCGCCAGAATTATGGAACGTGCATAGCAAGATCTTAACGTTATCTAGGACTAATAGCGGGATCGGGGGTGAATCTTTCCAAAACTGGGTAATATAAGTATGAAGGTATAAAAATAGATTATTCTTCTGGACGAGTGACTTTATGGACCCGATTACTTTGGCTACGATCGTTGCAACATTAATCGCGACAAAGGCGATCGAAAAAGTCGGGGAGAAGATTGGGGAACGTGGGATTCAGGAAGGCGGGAAGCTGCTGGATGTGTTGCGGCGGAAGGCTCCTGAAACTGCGAATCGGTTAGCGGCGGTGGCTGATCCTAATACGATCGATGCCGAGATTGTGGAGGAAGTGAAGCGGGTTGCTGCGGCTGATCCTGAGGTGAAATCGGCGGTCGATACGACGGCGGCAGCGTTGTTATTGCAGCCTGGTGGGATGACGAATTTTAATTTTGGTAAGGCTGCGAATGTCGGTGTTGTGCTGACTCAACACAATACCTTTTGACTGGAGTCGTCGATCGGTGCTGCGACAAAGTTAAGCATCCCGTATTTTTATCCTGAATATTTGGGCGATCGGATTTTTGTGGGGCGCGATCGGGAGATGGTGGATCTTCATGCTTTGTTGCGGGGGAACGATCGTGTGG
>JAJAYH010000150.1 GCA_026786325.1 Alkalinema sp. CAN_BIN05
ACTGTTGGCAGCTTGGGAACGATCGTTTGTATTTTTTTGTTTAGGTTCTTTCTGACCACAAATAGAATTAAGTGCGATCGTCCGGCCATCGCTAGATTTGAAATAGCAGGCAGAGTCTTCAATACTATTTGGGACAATAGTGGGAAAACGGTTAACAGTTTCAGCTCTAGTCATCATAGGTAATAGAAAAGATAGGCCAACCGAACTCATGAATCCTAGAATAAAATGTCGCATAACATACTCCTAAATTAAAAATCAATTTGTGAACTTTGTAGACTTCTTTCAAAGTCTGGATCAATATTTTGAGAATTCGTCTTGTAAATTTTAGACTGTTCAGCATTTCCTAATTGTTGTTCAATTTCTGAAGCCTGTTTGAATATTCCAGCATTTTGAATACCAGAATTAATCGCAGGCTGTATAGCTTTTCGAGCTTCAGGAGTTTGATTATTCGCGACAAACGCTCTAGCTAAAACGGCATAGGTTTGAGAATCTTGGCGTACTTTTATTTCTTCCTGCATCAACGCTAGAGCCTCAACTGAGTCATTATTTTGGCGGCGATCGAGAAGTAATTGTGCTAATTCTCGCCGATGACCAAAGGCTCCAGTGGCATGACCTGCATTGGTATCTTGACGAAGAAGGGTTTCTGCTTTTTGTAATAGATCATTGTAAGGTTGATTTTGCAATTGTTTAAGTCTAGCTTTACCTCGCAAAACAGTATGATCATAAATATTTGTTGATTGCTGTGAATAGGCAATTATTTGATCATAGGTCCGATCGGCTTCTGCATATTGTCCACGACGAGTTTGAACGGTTGCTAAATTGATTAATGCTAAAGGATAGCGCGGCAATATTCGTAAGGCTTCTTGATATAAAGATTCTGCTTGGTCGAGCTTGCCTTGATTATAGAAATGCCGACCTAACATCACTCGCACCAAGGCAGACGGACCAACTTCACCGACTTCTTCAGTTTGAATTGCAAATCTAAAGGTTTCTATCGAACTGGGTTTCCCCTGAGCTTCTTCGACTAATGCTTGTAGGGTAAGGCTATTTAAATTAGGCGATCGATCAACAATAATCTTTGCCTGAGCTTCAGCAGACAATAAATCTCCCGTTGCCAATGCACAAGTGACTAAGATCGATCGTGCTTCATCATTTTTCGGTTTTGTTTTGATAATATCTAACGCTATATTTTGAGCTATTTTGAACTCATGTCTTGCCTGAGCTACTTGTGCCAAGGTTAATTTTGCACTTGCATTCTCAAAGGGTAATATGGCGATCGATCGGTTTGCGGTCTGCTCTGCCAATAAATACCAACTTACTTCCCCGGTTGCTTTCCCAAGTTTCCAGTAGGCATTCCCCAGAGAGGCAAGATTCATACCACTGTTTGGATCTTGTTGTAGTTTAGTTTGATAAAGTTCAATTTCCCGTTGAATCAATTGTTTACGATCGGTCGTTCCCGGCAAATTCAACTCAAATGAATAAGCATCCAAATTAGGTTTGATTGGTAATGTAGCTTTTTCAGAAAGAATGGCGATCGTTGCAATGATTAGTGCGATCGGGGCAATCAGCCAAAGTGAATGATGGAATTGGGTTATTTTCATAGATTCGATCCCCCTAAATCCCCCTTGGTAAGGGGGACTATGAGATTTAGATAGTAGGTCGTAGATTGTGACGAGATATTTGATATTCCATTTTCTGCTCCTATTTCCGGTCCCCCCTTATTAAGGGGGGGTAGGGGGATCGGATTAATTTGGGAATGCCAAATATGGGAATTGGGGTACCAATGGCTGATGGCCTTGCGATGGACCGGAACCATTGTAAGAAACATTGTCAGATTTCACCGCACCATTGGTTAATACCGATAATGTTTGATCAATGGTGTCATCTAGAAGCATTCGACCTGCAATGGGTGAACCTTTCCCATTCAATGCATTTAGATAACCACTAGGAATAGTCGTATCAATACGCATGACATCCGGCAAAAATGCAGCCAGCAATGTGTCTGCACGTTCGCTACTATTACCTAAGGCTAGCAAAGTATTCTTTGCTTCAGCACGAACCGGAGCGGCAGCATCGCTCAAATCTTTACGTGGAGGAATGCTATTGAATGCATTCAAAAAAGCATTCGTAACAATCAACCCTTCATTGATAGCCGGACGGCCTAAGCGTTCGACTTGATTGTAGCGGCCTGTCCGTGGATCGCGAGTTGAGATAGTTTCCCACACATCAAAGACATTCGCTTTACTTTTACCCTGAAGGAAACTTCGAGGAACACGAACTACAATAGCATTTACGTTGTAGCCCTTCGCAAAGTCGATCGCTTCATTAGCAGGACGAAAGCCAACCTTCGGACCAATGCCTGCTGCACCTGCCCGCACCCGAAAAAATTGTTCTACATCAAAAAAGAATGGATCTTCGCGCAATCCAGCAAAGACTGAAATTTTGCTATTCCCAATCTTCAGATCATTCACTTTTGGAGCTGACTTTGGATCTTTGCTCAAAGGCGTTGTAGTCCCCCTTTCAGACCCAATCTTACGACCATTAGCCTCAGCGGTCAGTCTAAATGTTTGTTGTGCATTTCCCTCGGGCTTGCTAAATTCAAACCGCAATGTTATGTCTTCTTTTCCCGTTGGAATATCGTCTTTATTCGCTACTCGTGAAACGTGAAATTCGTACTGTGCATTATTACTAAAATAATATTGCTGTCTGGCGACCGATCGGGGATTGGTATTCATTACAAAAACCAAATCATCGTCTTTTGCGCCTGCGTTTTGGTCTTTTTCACGGAATACATAGAGATCCGTTAAATTAACATTTCGCCCTTTTGTACTAGTTTCGCCATCATCATGATCGGACGCGACCACGTTTTTAGGTACGCTCATCGCAGTTGCAATTACGATCGCTGAAAATCCTAACCCAAACCAAATTTTCTTATTCATATATTCATCCAAAAATAACTAAACTGATCGCCCAACAAATCATCACTAAAATGCTGGGTCTGATAAGACATACGATCGATCGAGTGACTTGGATCTATGAAATTAAAAAATGATTTCTAGCTGAAGCGATGAACCTACAATTTCAATCTTAGTGCCCCGACATCTTGTATCCTATTGAGTGACTAAAAACCGAGAGAACTATCCGTGCTTGACCTAAAGCTACTGCGGGAAAATCCCGATCGCGTCCAAACCAGTCTCAACCGCCGCAACGGTAGCTACGATATCCAGCCAATCCTGAGCCTGGACAGTCAACGCCGTGAACTCGAACAAACGCGATCGCAATTACAAACCCGCAGTAACGAAATCGGCAAGCTGGTGGGCCAAAAAATGAAGTCTGGGACCAAACCGGATGATACCGAAATTCTCGCACTCAAGGCCGAAGGGAATCAAATTAAGGCCAATCTTAGTGAACTCGAACCTCGCGAAAAAGACTTGAAGTCAGCGATCGAAACTTTACTGTTGCAACTCCCAAACTTGCCGAGCGAGACAACTCCTGATGGCAAAAGCGAAGATGAAAATGTCGAAATTAGAACTTGGGGACAGGAATATAAACCAAAGCACGCTGTGTTACCTCACTACGAAATTGCGGAAAAGCTAGGCATTATCACAACGGATAAGGCCACCAAGATTGCCCAGACGCGTTTTGTGGCTCTTCTGGGCGCGGGTGCGGCGTTGGAACGTGCGTTAATTCAATTCATGCTGGATACTCAGATTTCGGCAGGCTATGTGGAGGTGATGCCCCCACTGCTGGCGAATACGGACTCAATGACAGCGACGGGGCAGTTACCGAAGTTTGCGGAGGAAAGTTTTAAATGTAGTGATGATGATCTTTGGTTGATTCCAACGGCAGAAGTTCCGGTGACGAATCTTTATCGAGATGACATTATTGATGGGGCAGAATTGCCGATTCAACATTGTGCCTACACGCCCTGTTTTCGCCGAGAAGCGGGAAGTTATGGCCGAGATACGCGGGGATTAATTCGTTTGCATCAATTCAATAAAGTAGAATTGGTGAAACTAGTACGTCCTGAAACGTCAGAAGAAGAACATCAAAAACTTCTGCGGAATGCTGAGGCCATTTTAGAAGCATTACAATTGCCTTATCGGACCATTGAACTCTGTACAGGAGACATTGGATTTGGGGCGGGTAAATGTTTTGATATTGAAGTGTGGCTTCCGTCAGCTAATACGTATCGTGAGATTTCGAGTTGTTCAAACTTCTATGATTTCCAAGCGCGTCGCGGCAATATTCGCTTTAAAGAATCAGGACAAAAAGGAACCCAATTTGTCCATACTTTAAATGGGTCTGGGTTGGCCGTCGGGCGCACAATGGCAGCAGTATTGGAGAACTATCAACAAGAAGATGGCACGATCGCAATTCCAGATGTCTTGAAACGTTATCTTGGACGCGATACACTCTGAAAACAGCCTTTAAATGGTTCTGTGGGTGATGACTGACTAAGGGTTCTGAGTATACTGAAGTGTGGTGAGGTGAAGCGTCAATGCTCAGTACATTACTCGTTCCCACAAAACTTATCAAAAGCTCGCTGTTACTACGATTTAGGCTTGATGAGGATTGAAACGATACCAACGGGATCAGCCCATGGACAGGATAACGCACTCCTCGCGCCTATTATTGGCGGTATGACCTTGGGCGCAACCATGGCATTGATGGCGCAGATGTATCACATTAGTGAGCCGTTGCATCCACTGTTGTTGACATGGAGCTTTCGTGTGGTGGTGATGGCCTATTGTTTGCGCAATGCGGATTTGGGAATTCTCAGTGCATTGATAGTACTGTGGGCAGGAGGCAGTGGATGGACAGAACTACGGAGATTTGCCAATGACTCCACTGAAGAAGCGATTCTGAGCCTTGACCTGCTACGCTTTCTTGAAATAACTCGCACCGCCTTCTGACCTATGACAGTCGCTACCGCCAGCAGCCCTATTATGCCGATCGACTCTACGACACTCGATCGGATCCGTCAGATATATAGCCAACCGCTACCAGACCTGATGTTTGAAGCGCAACAGATTCACCGCGAACACCACGACCCGCGTGCCATCCAGCTTTGCACCCTCGGCAACATTAAAAGCGGAGCTTGCCCTGAAGACTGTGGCTACTGTTCTCAAAGCGTCCACAACAGTTCTGGTCTCGCTCCAGAACCTTTAATGCAATCGGCAGCGGTTTTAGAAGAAGCCCAAGCCGCCAAAGCATCCGGCTCCACGCGGTTTTGTATGGGCGCAGCATGGCGAGAGGTGAAGGACGGGGCGCAATTCGATCGGGTTTTGGATATGGTCCGAGACGTGGCGGCGCTGGACATGGAAGTCTGCTGCACGCTCGGAATGCTGAAGCCTCACCAAGCCCAACAACTCAAAGAAGCGGGACTAACGGCTTACAATCACAACTTGGACACCTCCCCCAGCTATTACGAAAAAGTGATCACCAGCCGCACTTACCAAGATCGGCTCGACACTATTAAGG
>JAJAYH010000151.1 GCA_026786325.1 Alkalinema sp. CAN_BIN05
AAGCCAAAAGGCGGCAAACAACGGCCACGCGGTTCAAATCCCAGAGGCGAAAAGCGACCCGAAGCACCTGCAATTTCCTTTGTGGTGTCAAAGCTTAATCAAGCTCAGATGCTTCCTGCAATTTATTTTATTTTCAGTCGCCGAGGGTGCGATCGGGCTATGGATGCCGTTGCAGGTCTTACTTTGCTAACGCCTGAAGAGTCTGACAAAATTCAAGTCCAAGTCGAGGCATTCATCGATCGGAACCCCGAAATTGCCCGTGAAAGTCAGGTAAGTGCGATCGTTCGAGGCATTGCATCACACCATGCAGGTTTGCTTCCAGCTTGGATAGCCTTTGTGGAAGAACTCTTTCAACAGGGCTTAGTTAAGGTTGTCTTTGCTACTGAAACCTTGGCCGCTGGGATTAATATGCCTGCCAGAACTACTGTTATTTCCACATTAAGCAAACGAACGGATGCTGGACATCGATTGTTGAATGGTTCCGAGTTTTTGCAAATGTCAGGTCGCGCAGGTCGTCGCGGAATGGATAAAGTTGGCTATGTGCTGACCGTCCAGACTCCCTATGAAGGCGCACGGGAAGCGGCCAAGCTAGCAACGGGCGGCGCAGATCCATTGGTCAGTCAGTTTACGCCGAGCTATGGCATGGTGCTGAATCTGTTGCAGGTTCATACTCTGGAGCAAGCCAAAGAACTGATTGAGCGAAGTTTTGCCCAGTATTTAGCATCATTTGCCCTCAAGCCTCAGCGCGAAGAAGTCGATCGGATTGAAGGCGAACTTACAGCCTTGAGAAAACGGGTTGCCTCGGTGGATTGGAAGCTTTTATCTCAGTACGAAAAACTACAAGATCGCCAGCGCGAAGAAAAACGTCTACTCAAAACACTTCAACTTCAAGCGGGTGAAGCACATGCAGATGAACTTGTATTGATGCTGCCCTATGCTTTGGCCGGAACTGCGCTTCTGCTCAAAGGCAACACCGTTCAGGTGCCGACTCCCATTTCTGCTGTACTCGTCACCAAACTTTCCGGTCCGGGTCAGCTTCCTTATTTGCTTTGTCTCAGCCGGGATAACCGTTGGCGGATTGCTAGCATTGCTGATGTTGTTCAACTACGTCCCGATATTCCTCGTTTAGAAGCGATCGATCGGCTCCCTATTCCAGATGATTTGATGCCGCGTCCTGGCCAGTCCCGTCGAGGCGATGACGTTTCCGCATTACTCTCCAGCAAAATTCCCCAACTCGACTACGACACCGCCGAAACCCTTCCCCCTGAAGTTTATGCCCAGCTTCAACGGATGCAAGGAGTTCAGGCCAATATTGACAACCATCCGGTTCACAAATGGGGCGATCGGGCCAAAATCGTTAAGGCTCAGCGTCGGATTGAACTGCTTGAAGGGGATTTGACCGCAGTCACCTCACAAATGGGCCGTCAGAGCCAGCGACATTGGAACGACTTCTTGGCCTTAGTTGAGTTGTTGCAAGAATTTGGGGCGTTGGATGGATTGCAGCCGACAGAACTCGGGCAGGCGATCGCGGCTATTCGAGGGGACAATGAACTATGGTTGGGGCTGGCGGTGATGTCTGGGGAATTGGATGATCTCGATCCGCACCATTTAGCGGCTGTTTGTGCAGCATTGGTCACAGAAGCGGCCCGCCCAGATAGTTGGAGTCGGTATGCGTTGTCTGAGACCGTAATCGAAGTTGCTGAAACCCTGCGTCCTTTGCGCCGTCAGCTTTTCCAACGTCAGCGCCGTCAAGATGTGATGATTCCTATTTGGCTCGAAGAAGACTTGGTTAGTATTGTGGAGCAGTGGGCTTTGGAAACCGAATGGGCAGATTTAGCATCGAATACGAGTATGGATGAGGGCGATATTGTTAGAATGATGCGGCGGACATTAGACATTTTGTCGCAAATTCCCTATGTTCCCCACGCCTCCCGGACTCTGAAGGATAATGCGGTGCGGGCGGTTCAATTAATCGATCGTTTCCCCATTAACGAGACTATTGAGTAATGTATTCCGTGATAGTCTATCAATTCTCCGCAGAGTTCAAATTCTGCAATTAGATAAACTTTTTTACAAACAATAATTTCATATAAGTGTGAATTCTGTGTAATGCCTGATCGATCGCACTCTATAATTGCCTATACTTCACACAACGGAACTGAACCTATCTCTGCTTCATGTTCCCCGATCGTCCGTTAAGGATAGGCGTTGGCTACTGTGGATAACCTCGATCTAAACTCTGCAAAAGTATTAGTGGTGGACGACCATCCATTTAGTCGTATGGTTGCATCTGAACTCCTCGCGATGGAGGGCTACAGTGTGTTGGAAGCGGAAAATGGTCCATCGGCGATCGATCTAGTCTTAGCCGAAGATCCCGATTTAATTTTGCTGGACATAATGATGCCGGGGATGGATGGCTATGAAGTCTGCCGTCGCCTTAAAGCGGATGACCATACCCGCTTGATTCCAGTTGTTTTTGTCACTGCATTATGCGATCGGCAAGCTAGGCTTCGGGGGATTGAGGCGGGCGGCGATGACTTTTTGATTAAGCCCTTTGATGAACTTGAGCTGTCTGCCCGAGTTAAGTCCCTCGTTCGCCAAAAGCGGCTGAATCAAGATCTAGACCATGCCGAAAAAGTATTGTTTTCGATCGCCCGCACGGTGGAAAGTCGCGATCCAAACACGGGAGATCACTGCGAACGATTAGTGAATCGGGGCAAAGCATTTGGTGAGTTTTTGGGCTTGTGTCATAACGAGGTTCGCGATTTGATGTGGGCTGGTTATTTACATGACATTGGCAAAGTGGGGATTTCAGATGCCATTTTGCTCAAGCCGGGAAAATTCACACCGGAAGAATTTGAGATTATGAAAACCCATGTGACGATCGGCGAACGCATTTGTCAACCATTGCGGACCATGCGCGGTGTCACGCCAATTATTCGTCATCACCACGAGCGTTGGGATGGATCGGGCTATCCTGATGGCCTGAAGGGCAACGATATTCCCTATTTAGCTCAGGTGTTTCAACTCATTGATATCTACGATGCGCTGTGCAGTGAACGGCCTTATAAAAAGAGCTTTACGCCTCAAGAATCCATGGCCATCATGGAGGAAGAAGTCGATCGGAACTGGCGAAATCCGGTGTTGATGAAGTCCTTTATGGAATTCATTCATGTTACTGAAATCAAAAAACCGAATCGCGATGTTTGGCTCGATCGCTATGTGAAGCGTACAGAACACCGGGTTGCTTCTTAGTCATAGGGCTGACGCAGATCAATTCGATCGGCGGGGTATACTGCCCGTGATGGTATTGGGTGAAGAATCGATTATGGTCGCGATCGCAATTTTGGCAGCCGGAAAAGGCACAAGAATGAAATCCACGCTTCCAAAGGTCGTCCACACCTTGGGGCAAAAGACACTAGTAGAGCGGGTTCTGGATACGGCTCAGGGGCTGAAACCCGAGCGACAAATCGTGATTGTCGGCTATCAGGCGGATACGGTGCGTCAGGTATTGGCCGATCGCATGTTGGCCGATCGTAGCCTTGAATTTGTTGAACAGACGGAGCAGCTCGGGACGGGACATGCGGCACAGCAATTGCTTCCAGCTTTGGCGGGCTTCTTGGGCGACTTGATTATTCTGAATGGCGACGCGCCTCTGATCCGTCCGAGTACGTTAGAAAAACTGCTCAAAGTTCATCAAGAAAACGGCAATTCCGCCACAATTCTTACCGCCCAACTGACTAATCCCAAGGGCTATGGACGTGTGTTTTGCGATGAAAAGGGCTATCTAACTGAAATTATTGAGGACCGTGATTGCACGCCAGAACAACGGGAAAATCGTCGAGTCAATGCTGGTATTTATTGCTTTCGTTGGCCCGATCTAGAGCAAGTGTTGCCCAAGCTGACGGCGGAAAATGATCAGAAAGAATATTACCTAACCGATGCGGTGAATTTCCTCAGCCCTGTCATGGTGATGGATGTGCCGGATGAAGCGGAAATCACGGGCATTAACGATCGGAAACAGTTGGCTGATGCTTACGCAATGCTGCAAGACCGAATCAAAACGGAATGGCTTCTGAAAGGCGTGACAATCGTGGATCCGGCCAGTGTGACG
>JAJAYH010000152.1 GCA_026786325.1 Alkalinema sp. CAN_BIN05
ACCTTCAAATCCGCTTCAGTCGGGATTCTAGATCCATTTTCAGAAAACTCAACGATCGCTTCCGCACACATACGAGCCGATTTCGCAGCAAAATAGATGCCTTCACCAGACGACTTAGTGACAGTTCCCGCTGCATCACCGACTAAGGCAACCCGACCGACAACCCGACGAGGTCTTGGATGTTCAGGAATAGGATGAGCTTCAACCCGGATAATCTTACCGCCGCGTAGCTTTTCTGCTGCACGAGTCCGAATTCCGGCTTGGAGTTTCTTGATCTGGGCTTGGTTGGGCTTCATGGTCCCGGTTCCAACGGCGACATGGTCGTGTTTTGGGAACACCCAAGCATAGAAGTCCGTTGATACGTCGTCTCCGACATACATCTCAGCCAAATCATCGTAGTACGCCATTTTGTCAGGTGGCAGCATGATCCGCTCTTGGAACGCGATCGCATAGTTATAGTCACCGGCATCAATTGCTTTGGCAACCCGCGAGTTCGCGCCATCCGCACCTACAACTAGATCCACAACCAGCTTCTTATCCACGCCCTCAATTCCATTGGAATGATCCGCGTAATGCAGGGTGTAAGACCCAGTACTTGTGGTGGGTAGCTCCAACTTGTACATGGTGCCATTAATCAGCTTTGCGCCCAGTGATGCAGCCCGAGTCCGCAGGAATTCATCAAATACTTCACGACGGACCATACCGATGTATTCGTCCTTCTTCAGCGTCTGACCAATATCCACCTCAACATCTGAAGGCGAAATCATCTTCATCCGTCGAACTTTACGATCGATGATGCTTTCGGGCAAATCGAATTCTTGCACCATACAAAGTGGAATCGCACCACCGCAGGGTTTCACATTGTCTAATTTTCGTTCAATTAGGAAGGTTTCAATCCCAGCTTTTGCCAAGACTTCCGCCGCACAGGATCCAGCCGGACCTCCACCCACAACAGCTACGCGTAGTGCCAAAGCCCTATCTCCAAATTAACGTCTAAAACTTACAAGTGCGATCGTAGCATGGAGGATTTGGTCGCTGAGTGTGTGTTATGCAAAGTTGCAACAGAGCTTAACATGAGACACAGAAAGCACTGAAAGCCACGCCAGAGCAAAAAGCTCCGAAAATTTTAACAATTGAATAATCCCTGAAGAACTACGCTCCTCAAATTAAGTTTCTTTACTAGGAAGTGTGGGATACATTCAGACTCATTATTTTAGGAGTATCTATCTGCTAATGGAAGATGACAGACCATCACTTCCGTAAATTTTCAATAAGATTGAGCAGTTTGTGGCGATTTTTCCGGATTCTGTAGAGCTAAGGTGAAGGGCGGAGAACCATTATTAAATTCAGTATATATACTGAATTTAAGCGTCAATCCACTTACCGCTATGGATTATTCAGTGAACTAAATTGCTCTACATAATTATTACTCTACATAATTTTACGCAACCAATCATGAATGCAACTCTACAGATCATGTACCGATTTAGCATTTTAGTCCCGATCGGGTTCTGTGCATCTCAGGTCATCGGTATGGTGGTCCCTGCCCCCGTCGAAGCACCTGCAACCGCCGCAACTACCGCCTTTGGATCGCCCAAAGATACTTTCGTGCCCCAACCGAATCATCCGCCTCTATTTACACGAGGTTCGGGAACGCGCTAGGAATCCGAGTTTGTAACAGATACAGGCTAGTACAATAAAGCCGTGATAGAGATGTATATCATCAATAGATCAGTCTAAGCTTTAGAGTGAATAAGGCGATGACGATTCAGATGATGTGTAAGAGGCGATTTGATGACGGTGAATCCGCAGGACTATGCCAATATCGATTTGGCTCCCCTAATTGACCATTCTCTACTAAGTCCCAGTGCGATCGGATTGCAGGTAGAGCAGTTTTGTAATGAAGCAGATTTGCGCGGGTTTGCAGCGGTCTGTGTACCTCCTTCTCATGTCAAGAAGGCCGTTGAATTACTGCATAACAAAAAGCCAAGGGTCTGCACGGTGATTGGGTTTCCGACAGGATTTTCAACCAGTTCCACAAAACTATATGAAGCCCTCGAAGCGGCGGAGTTTGGTGCGACGGAATTGGATGTGGTGATTAATATTGGTTGGCTAAAAGAAGGCCGATCGGATGATGTGCATCGAGAAATCGCTCAAATCTGTGAGGAAACGGGATGCACGGTTAAGGCGATTTTGGAGATGGCGCTGCTGACGGATGGGGAAAAACGTCTAGCGGCAGAGCTGGCGATGGATGCAGGGGCGGCCTTTCTGAAAACCAGCACGGGTTGGGTTGGCGGGGCAACGGTGGAAGATGTGCGAATTTTGAAGGAAATCAGTCGCGATCGGGTTGGCATCAAGGCATCTGGGGGCATTCGGACCCTGGAAAAAGCAATGGAATTAGTACTGGCCGGGGCGACTCGGATTGGAACGTCTCGGGGGATGGAATTACTGAAGGCTCAGAGTGGGCGATAAGTACGCGATAAGTGGGCGATAATTCAGTAGACGAGAATTCTCGAAAACTCTATGGACAATACTACATGCGCGACATCTTAATGAATAGCAGCTTATGAATAGCGATCGGGATGAACGTAATGCCCGAACCTACCGCGTCACAGGAATCAATCTTCGTAGCAAGCCGTCCGGGGAAGCCGATCGGATGATGACAATTTTGACGAAAGAGGCGGGATTGATTCGGGTGATTGCGCCCAGTGCTCGGAAGCAGAAGTCCAGCTTATCGGGCCGCAGTTCATTGTTTGTGGTGAACGACTTACTAATTGCGCGGGGCAAGTCCATGGACAAGATCACCCAGGCGGAGTCAATTGAATCGTTTCCAAAACTCGCCCTCGACATTCGTAAACTCACCGCCAGCCAATACTTAGCCGAACTCGCCCTCCAGCAAGCCCAGAGCGATCAATCTCAGGAAGGGCTGTTTTATCTTTTGATGGAACATTTACATCGATTGCAAGCCGCCGCACCAGGGGAAATTTTGGCGCGGTTGACTCATGCGATCTATCAACTTTTAGCAATAGCTGGGGTTGCACCACAAATGTATCGTTGTTGTTTGAGTGGGGAAATTCTAGAGCCTGAAGTGGGGAATCCGGTGTGGCGAGCGGCGTTTAGTGTAGAGGCGGGCGGGGCAGTGACGTTGGCAGCATTGGCGGCTTGGCGATCGGAACAGAAAGGTGAAGTGCCAGAAGACGATCGGGAAATACAGGCTGGATCTGGAGCGGTGACTGCGAGGGCTGCGGTAACTCGGGTTGCAGAACGTCCGGTGCGGCTGTATTCTCCCAAACAAGCCTCTCGGCCCACTCAGCTTGGAGCCATTCAAATGACGCTGATGCAGCAACTGTCGGGGAAAGAGTTACCCTATTTGGATCCGGAAACACTTCCCCAAGGCATGAACCCCGACATGGCATTGCGATCGATTGAACGCCTTTTACGATCCTGTGCCCATTACCATTTCGATCGACAGATCCGATCGGCGACATTAGTTGATCAACTCTTTTAGGCAAATTGAGTACGAAATGCATATTTTGAAG
>JAJAYH010000153.1 GCA_026786325.1 Alkalinema sp. CAN_BIN05
CAGCAAGATTGGGAGACATTATTGTAAAAAGCCATTATCTATTCATTTACTTTGTATGTCACTAGATAGATAATGGCTATACAGCAGCCGAAAAAAAGCCCCGTGGCGTAGAACTGACGATGTTATGGAAACTGTCTGTGGCCTGCATAATTTCCATATGTCTAATTATCAAAAAAAGGAAGTTAAATGCCTTAAAATGGCCTAATCTAGTGAAAAAATCTAATGGAGAGAGATGACAAAAATAATTAATGTGAAAAATGAAGTCTGTAAATCAATGACTTCTTCAATATAACTAGTATCAACGATTTCCTTTAATGTCTATTGCAATCCGATCGCCCACCCTAATTCCTAAACGCTCTTGAGCGTTACCACAATTCACCGCAATTTCTACAAACCCATGGCTTCCCACAATGGCAACTAATTGCCCAACCCCCGATTCACTATAGTTTTTTTGAATAGGTAGTATGTGATCTGGTAAATGAATATTCCAGCATTCTAATAAATTCAAATCAAGCCTCAGATTAGTAATTAGATTACCAAATCGATCGACGGATTGAACTATTCCTTGTTGTTTGCCCTCGGAATTTACCGTAAATAATTCTGGAAAACACACTAAACTAGAAACTTCGATCGTACTCCCCAAAGCCTGGATCGCAACCCCAGCAGAAAGATGGCCCGCGACTGAAGCAAAAATATCGCGACCATGAAAGGTCGAACTCGGACTTGAAGTACGCCAATATTGAGGTCGATCGAGTTCAACAGCAACAATAATAGGACTATCATGAATACCTGTCATAACACCATTGTCAGGACCAATAAAAATGCCTTGTGCCGTCTCAAAAGCAATAGATCTACGATCGCTCCCAACGCCCGGATCAATCACCACTAAATGAACCGTATTCGACGGGAAATAACGATAAGCACTTTCCAAATGAAATCGTCCAGCCACAACATCTTGGGGAGCCACATCATGGGTGAGGTCCACAATAGTCACTGTCGAGCAAATTCCAAAAATTACACCCTTCATCACCCCGATATAGGTATCCTGGGTCCCAAAATCAGTCAGTAAGGTCAGAATACTCATAATTTATTCGATCACAAAACGTCATATACAATGTGATGAATTGACATAAATTTCCACATTTTAATTTAGATATGCTAGCGTAAATACAATCCAGTCTCTTCAGATGAGTCCAGCCTCTACAACCTGCACCATCATACTGAACAAACTCCAATAAAGTAAGGAAAATTAAATGATAATTATTCAACTTAAAAGCTTATTCAATCCTCATTCGACCTCTGCCGATCGATTAATAGAGCTAAGTCACGAAGCCCATCGAATTAATTTGAAGCGAGGATTAGCAACTCGTCTGGCTACCGCAAAAGCACAGGACAATTCAACACTGGTTGAGCTATTAGAGGCTGAAGCGGAATACTTGGAATCCTAGCACCGCCACTTTAGTCAGGTTGTGTTAAAGTTGCGAATCCTTTTTCGTTAATGCTTTAATGCAAACCTCGCTGGAGTGGCCATTATGAATGTTGGTTTAAATCGTTGGACCTCAGTGGTACAGAGTCTTGTTAAAGCTACAATTATTTTAGTTAGTGTTTTGGTTGAAATGAATTCAGCCCAAGCGCAAAACCCCGCAGACTTAATTCCACCTGCTCCCGATTCCTCTGCGGCAGAAAATACATTAAACACAACATTGGACTATACCAATAGTTTAGAATCCAAAAATCCGCAAATCTTCAATACCCAAAATACAACCACAGCGCCTTATCGAGTCATTATTTCTAGTGACAATTCAATATTACTTCAGCAGGTAAAAGCGATCGAACCAACAGCATTTATTCAATTGCTTGATGGCCAGCGGGTAATTCAGGTCGGGCTTTTTGGCACCGAGGCGTTCGCACTTCAACAAGTCAGACGGTTCCAAGCAGTTGGAATGCCCGTACGAATGCAGCGAGGGAATTCACCAGATACGACGGCCAAAATGCCGCAGACTGGCTTAGCAACATCAATAGGCTCGACGGTCTCTAATGTTCCATCTAATCCCTAACCTAACAAAGGCTTCTATGTGATTATTCCAACGGTGACAACAGAGGTGAACTATGTGCAATCCCAACTCAACCAAGTGGGAATTCCACCGCAGTATATTCTTTTTCGCGATCGGCCCTTTGGCTTACACTATGCGATCGGAACCTTTAGCAAACGGTCAGAAGCAGAACGGCTTTCAGATATCATCCGCGATCGGACTAAATTTGATGCACGAGTTTATCATGAGCGTTAAGATTGAATAATTCCTAATTTGGGATTCCCATGCCATTTAATCTAAATCAGCTCGCAAAAACGCTATCCTATTTTGAAGCGATTCCTCTATTGAGTAACTTTCAACGAATGTTTCACCCCACTCCCCCCCCGCAACAACCTCAAATCGTCCTTTCATCTACAGGTGAAAAGATATTGTTTGATTTTAGAACCCAAATCGACCTAACCCAGACTTGGGGAGCAGTCGATGATGTTGTAATGGGTGGAGTGAGTGAAAGTGGCATCATGAAAAGCATTGAGGGTGCGCTTTTTACGGGAAATGTCTCAACGGAACAGTCTGGCTGGTTTGTTTCGGTGCGCACCCGCAATTTTCCAGAGCCGCTGGATTTGTCTATGTATCAAGGGCTAGAACTCCGGCTAAAAGGGGATGGAAACCGATATAAGTTCCTTGTTCGGAGTAGTTTGGGTTGGGATACTCTGGCCTATGCTTATGCCTTTGATACGATCGCCGGAGAATGGATTACGGTAAGAGTTCCCTTTCTTGATATGGTAGCCGTACAACGTGCCAAAACTCTATCCAATGCACCACCAGTGGATATTAGAAATCTCCGATCGCTACAATTTATGTTGAGTAAGTTTGAATACAATGGGCAATTGAATTCTCAATTTACGGCAGGTCGATTTAGTTTGTCTATAGAATCGATTCGGGCCTATTAATTTTGGGAGACAATTTTGAGAAACCCTGGGCTAGAGTCATCCGACTTGGTATAGTGTTCTAGGTTAAATCATGTGAATAGGAAAATCTTATGTCTGATACTAAGTCTGAGACAACGGGCGGAGATGCGATCGATATTGCGATCGGGAAGGGCATTGATTTTGATGGGTCGGTGATTCCATCGGCAAAACTGGAATTGTATAAGAGCGTAATGGGTATGGAAGCCGATCGTCAGCGCAGTGGGGTCTCAAATACAATGCGATCGAGGATTGTCCGAATTGGAGCAAAACATATTCCTCAAGATGAATTGAATTCCAAACTGAAAGCCGCAGGCTTTGCACCGTTGAAGGATAAGGATATTGCATTTTTCTATGGTCCTAAATAGGTATTAATTAGTTACCTACTTAATTAGTTATCTAAAGTGATTACTAAATCGTTAGTTC
>JAJAYH010000154.1 GCA_026786325.1 Alkalinema sp. CAN_BIN05
CCTTTGATGCTGTTTTTGATAACAATGGCCGCGAACTGAGTGATACCCAGCCACTCGCGGAAATTTTGAAGGGCAAGGTCAAGCACTTCATCTACATGAGTTCGGCGGGGGTGTATTTAAAATCTGACCAAATGCCCCACATTGAAGGCGATGCCGAGGATCCAAAAAGTCGTCACAAAGGCAAAAATGACACCGAAACCTACCTCGCTGCCAGCGGTCTTCCCTACACCTCCATTCGCCCGACCTATATCTATGGTCCCCAAAATTATAATGACCTGGATGCTTGGTACTTCGATCGGATTTTGCGCGATCGGCCCATTCCGATTCCCGCTCACGGCCAGCATCTGACTCAACTGGGCCACTGTGCTGACTTGGCTGATGCGATGATTAAAGTATTGGGGAACGATCGGGCGATCGGGCAAATTTATAACGTGTCGGGCGATCGGGCCGTGACGTTTGATGGATTAGCGCGGGCTTGTGCGGTGGCGGCAGGCAAAGATCCAGCAAGTCTCAAACTGGTTCATTACGATCCTAAGGATTTTGACTTCGGCAAAAAGAAAGCCTTCCCCATGCGTCCACAGCACTTTTTCTGTTCTGTTGATAAAGCGAAACTGGAACTAGATTGGCAGCCAAAATTTGACCTTATCTCTGGGCTAAGTGATTCATTGAAGAATGACTATCTAATGTCAGGGCGAGACAAGGCTGAGATCGACTTTTCCACGGACGATCAAATTCTCAACGTCTGACGATTTGTTTCAACCATTTATTGCGGGGATCGCAACATTTTGTCCGAATCAGCCAAACCCTTGCTTTACTAGAGGAAGGGATGCCTAAGGGCGAAGGATTTGGCTATGACATCAGCAGTAAAGACACGTAAATTTCGACACATTTTTCTTCGGACAGGCATGACGATCGTTCTCGGCGGTGTGACTCTTGCATCTAGAGCTGCGATCTCGACGGCCACTGTAGAACCGCAACTGGGATCGCCGTCTGGAAAGCTCCGCGTGAGCAATCGATCTGAACATCCCATTCGTCTGGCGCTGCGACTCAAAGTAGAAAAGCTTCAGAACAACAAATATGGCGATAAACATAGCGATAAGTACGGTGAAAAGTTAGCCCGTCCTCCCTACGAAGCGCCAGCCCATTGGGACTTTTTTGCAGGTGAAGGAAGCGATCGGGGCTTGCTTGTTGCATTGCCCAACCGATCGTTAAATCTAAGCAAAGGAGACATTTTGGTGGCCTTTGCCCAAGACGGCTCTCAACGATATTGGGGACCATTTATTGTGGGGGAAGTGAGTGGTCCGACTTGGAATGAAACCACTCAGGAATGGAAGCTAATCTTAGATGACTAGCCTAGATGATTAGCTTAAATAACTAGTCGAGTCGAGGCCGCAGTCCGTAGTGACGATGGTTGAGATAATCCCGCAAAATCCGATCGTGGTCAAAGCAAAGATTTTTCGGAATTTCCCACACATTTACAACCTTGACGGCCTTGGCATCATCTCCAGCCTTTGGAGTGCCTGTGGCCGTCGCAATGTAGACCAAACCGAGCGTATGTTGCCGTTCATCGCGATCTGGGTCAGAATAAACGCCCAACAAATCCACCAGATCAACCTCTAAGCCAATTTCCTCCATCGCCTCCCGTTTGGCGGTTTTTTCGGCAGGTTCGCCATAGTCCATAAACCCGCCAGGAATCGCCCAGCCTAAGGGTTTGAAGTGGCGCTCAATTAAAATAATAGGCCGATCGGGGCGATCGATTAGCTCAATAATAATATCCACCGCAGCATAGGGCGTTTTCAAATTCATCACTGACGCAATCTCCAATTATGAACGAGCAATTCGTTCAGTATGCAGCATCTGACCTAGGCTCCCTGAGACAAATTTCTCCCGACGGATCGCTCCCTCAGCCATATTTTTCTCAAGTTCTTGATTTTAATTCTCATCTAGTCAGCTTCAGAACAGATTTTCGTGCGAGTTCTTTGTTAAAATTTACTTAAGAAACTTGCGAATCTCAAAGGAACGGAAGGCGACTATGAGTCGAACTGGGGTTTTACTGCTTAATTTGGGAGGACCGGACTGTCTAGAGGACGTGCGGCCTTTTCTATACAACCTATTTTCCGATCCGGAGATTATTCGATTACCTGTGCCTTGGCTACAAAACCCGGTTGCATGGCTGATCTCCACCCTGAGATTTGAAAAATCTAAAGAAAATTATAAGAAAATCGGTGGCGGGTCTCCCCTACGTCGAATTACTGATGAGCAGGCCAAAGCGCTGGGACGCTGCTGTGCGATCGGGGAATGGATGCCAAAATCTATGTTGGGATGCGCTACTGGCACCCCTTTACCGAAGAGGCCGTTGCCCTAATTAAGCGTGACAAAATCGATAAGCTCGTTATTTTGCCGCTCTATCCACAGTTTTCTATCAGTACTAGTGGCTCTAGTTTCCGCGTTCTCGATCGTATGTGGCAAGCGGATCCAGAATTGCAGAAGATTCCCTACACTGTGATTCCGTCTTGGTATGACCATCCCGGTTATCTCACGGCCATGTCAGACCTGATCGCCACCCAAATCGACAGCGTTCCTAATCCTGAAAAAGCCCATATCTTTTTCAGCGCCCACGGGGTTCCTGTCAGCTACGTCGAAGAAGCAGGCGATCCATACCAGCGTGAGATTGAGAATTGTACCAAGCTAATCATGGAGCGCTTGGGCCGATCGAATGATTACACTCTGGCCTATCAAAGCCGCGTGGGTCCGGTGGAATGGCTCCAACCCTACACGGATGAGGCGATTAAGGAACTTGCCGTAAAAGGGATTGAAGAACTGGTTGTGGTTCCCATTAGTTTCGTATCTGAGCATATTGAGACCCTAGAGGAAATCGATCAAGAGTACCGGGAAGTTGCGGAACAAGCGGGGATTCATGTATTTGCTCGGGTTCCTGCGTTGGATACGGATCCGACGTTCATTCAGGCATTGGGCGATTTGGTTCAGAAGGCCATGAGCGATCCTCCGATTTCCTTCGGCGAAACCATTACTCCAGCCGAAAACACTAAGCTCTATCCCCAAGAACGTTGGGCATGGGGGATTACGACATCGGCTGAGGTGTGGAATGGTCGGTTGGCAATGTTGGGGATTTTGGGCTTGATTGCTGAACTGATGGTGGGACAAGGACCACTACATGCGATCGGGTTGCTGTAATTTCCTAACGTCTGAATTAGTCAAAGAAGCTCGATCGGTGAATTAGTTTACCGATCGTTTTTAATTTATTTCTTTACCCGATCGCAGCTCTAGCTGTTTCTGCAATCTTGACCAACTCGTCCAAACTGGGTACAGCGCAACCTTCTGCCTGACTCAACCAAAGTAAATATTCAATATTGCCCGCCGGACCCGTAATCGGCGACCAGGTTAAACCTTGGTAATTCCAGCCTAGCTCTAGTCCTGCCGTCAACACCCGATCAATTGCCCAAGCCTGATCTGCCGGATTTCGCACCACACCCTTCGCCCCAATCCGATCGCGCCCCACCTCAAACTGCGGCTTCACCAATAGCAACACCTCACGGGAATCCATCACCAGCCGATGAATTGCAGGCATCACCTTGACCAACGAAATAAAGGACACATCCACTACGCCCAGATCTGGCCGAAGATCTGACTCATATAAGTCTTCGGGCTGAAGATTGCGAATATTCGTCCGTTCGCGAATCACCACCCGATCGTCACTTTGCAACTTCCACGCCACCTGCCCGTAGCCCACATCTACGCCATAAACCCGACTAGCCCCGCACTGTAATAAGCAATCGGTAAAGCCTCCCGTGGAAATACCGCCATCGAGACAAACCCGACCTGTTACGTCAATGCCAAATGTTTCCAGCGCTTTAATCAGCTTCTCGCCGCCTCGTGAGACAAAGCGCGATCGGGCTTTCATTTCCACAATAACGCCGACATCCACCGCCGTCCCAACCTTATCCACTAGCGTATGATTGACCCGCACTTCCCCGGCTTGAATCAGTCGCTGGGCTTGTTGAACCGAATCACATAGCCCACGATCGAAGAGCAATTCATCTAGACGTTGCTTGGCCATAGC
>JAJAYH010000155.1 GCA_026786325.1 Alkalinema sp. CAN_BIN05
CCATAGATTATTTCCTCTTCCTGAGTTAGTAAAGGCACACGGCCAATTTCTCTCAAATAAGCTCTGACTGTATCGATCGGGGGAGCAACAACCTTTTCCATAACTCTGACACCATAATCATCTAGCTATATGCACACAGACTACTGGGGAAGTTCCTGATGAAATTGCATTCGGGAAGACAATAGTATACAAAATACTTATAAAGCTATGAATTGTGAAGCGATCGGCATACTTCTTACGACAAAAATTACAAACTACGACAAAACCGACCCTGAGTCCCCCAAGATCGGGTCTAAATTCTAACTTCTTGATCCCCTACCATTTGAGCAAATTGAACTGCTCCATATCCACCGTGTCGCGGTTCCGATAAATTGCCAGAACAATTGCCAACCCCACAGCAGCTTCCGCCGCCGCGATCGCAATAATAAAAGTAGTAAAAACCTGGCCCTTGATCTCTTTCGGATCCACGTAGTTTGAAAATGCCATCAAGTTGAGATTAACGGCATTCAGCATCAACTCAATGGACATCAGCACTCGGACGGCATTTCGGCTTGTAACTAGGCCAAACACCCCAATACAAAACAGGGCAGCGGCAATGAGAAGAAAATACTGAAGTTGCATATAAATCCTTAAATCCTGGTTAACTCCTATTTATCGTCTCGGCTCGATACCATTTCTCTCGGTCGCTCAGGCAGCATCAAAGCTTCATCTTCACCAGATGGCGACAGATTCTCTGGAACAAACTCGCGCCGCGCCAAAACAATCGCACCCACCAATGCAATTAACAGCAATACAGACACTAGTTCAAAGGGCAGCAGAAAGTCCGTGAAAAAGTGAATCCCGATCGTCACAATACTGCCATCACCCGCCGGAGTCACAGACGAAATTGCCCAAGGAGTCGAAACCACCATCGTCCCCAACAGGGCAAACAGTCCCAAACACACTAGCGCCGTTGCCACTTGACGAACACCAGCACCCTTCACAACCGCATATTCTTCCTGCTTATTCACCAACATGATGGCGAACAGAATTAGAACATTAATCGCCCCGACATAAACCAAAACCTGCGCCGCTGCAACAAAGTCAGCATTTAGCAGAAAATATAATCCCGCCATGCTAATAAATGACCCGCCCAACAAAAAAGCAGAATAAACTACATTTTTCAGCAATACCACGCCCAATGCTGAGATCAGCACCGCCGCCGCCAATATCCCAAACGAAACTATTTGTACGCCTTCTGCCAAATTCACCGATCGCCCTCCATTCCTTACAAACTTAACTCTAAACCCAATCCCAATTAACCTTCAGCCTAGCCTTCAGCAATTGCCGAAACCTTTGCTTTAGCCGCCTGAGTCTCCGCCACAATTTCCTGGGGAGTCTTGCCAGCCCTTCGCGATCCGGCTGGAAGGTCATGAGGATTCATCACCCCCTTTGGCAAATAGGCAAACTCACGCATCGGAGTCACCATGGGATCATCCGTCACCTTATAAGGCAATCGACCCAAAGCCACGCTGTCGTAGTTGAGTTCGTGACGTTCATAGACCGATAATTCATATTCTTCGGTCATGGATAGACAGTTAGTTGGGCAATACTCAACGCAGTTTCCACAAAAAATACAGACTCCAAAATCAATGCTGTAATGTTTTAGCTCTTTCTTCTTCGTCGCCTTATTGAACTCCCAGTCCACAACGGGTAAGTTAATCGGGCAAACCCGAACACAAACTTCACAGGAAATACATTTGTCAAATTCAAAGTGAATTCGCCCCCGAAATCGTTCCGATGGAATCAGTTTTTCGTAGGGATACTGAACCGTCACGGGGCGGCGGCGCATGTGGTCAAAAGTGACGGATAGTCCTTGGCCAATGTACTTGGCGGACTGAACAACCTCTTTGGTATAGTCTCCAACTTGCTTCAGAAATTTCAACATGATGCGTGGCTCTCTAAAATTTACGATCGCACTGAATGATATCCAAACTGACAAGCCATTCAAACGAGCAAAGTGTTCAAAATGGTAAACCTATCCACCAAAGAATGCTGGAAACGTCAGCTTCAATCCCGCCGTCGCCAATAAGTTTGCCAGCGACACCGGAAGCAAAAACTTCCAGCCCAGGTTTAGCAGTTGATCAATGCGAACCCGAGGAATCGTCCATCGAATCAACACGATGAAAAATACCAACGCATAGGTTTTCACCAGCGTCATCACAATGCCAATAGCGCCTGTAACGACCTGCAACCAAGGAGTCGTATCACTGATATTGAACGTACTTGAAATCAACCCCACCGGAATCGGGGCTTCCCATCCGCCTAGGTAAAGAATCGAAACCAACAGGGCTGACAGGGTTAAGTTGACATAAGACCCGAGATAAAAAAGCGCAAACTTCATGCCGGAGTACTCAGTGAGGTACCCCGCCACGATCTCCGATTCAGCTTCGGCGATGTCCGTCGGGGTGCGGTTGAGCTCAGCACTGACGGCGATGAAGTAGATCACGAAGGCGAGGGGCTGCAGGACGATTACCCAGATATCGAAATTCTTCTGCCAGCCGACCATTTCGTTGAGGTTGAGGG
>JAJAYH010000156.1 GCA_026786325.1 Alkalinema sp. CAN_BIN05
AAAGAATTCCTGAACGTGTTGTTCATGCCAAAGGATCAGGTGCTTTCGGCACTTTTACCGTAACTCAAGACATTACCCAATATACGAAAGCGGCACTCTTTTCAGAAGTCGGCAAACAAACGCCGATGCTTGGCCGATTTTCAACTGTTGGGGGTGAGAAAGGGTCGGCTGATGCTGAGCGCGACCCCCGTGGATTCTCTCTCAAGTTTTACACCGAAGAAGGCAACTGGGACATGGTGGGCAACAACACGCCCGTTTTTTTTGTGCGGGATGCGATCAAGTTTCCTGACTTTATCCATACCCAGAAACGCTGTCCTGCCAATAACTTGAAAGGAGCGCTACCGCGTTGGGATTTCTGGTCGCTCAGCCCAGAGTCGCTGCATCAGGTGTTAATTCTGTATTCCGATCGTGGCATTCCCAAAAACTTTCGGCATATGCATGGTTTCGGTAGCCACACCTATAGCTTGATTAATAAAGATAATGAACGGATTTGGGTGAAGTTTCACTTTATTACCCAGCAAGGAATCCAGAATCTGACGGAGGATGAATCGGCGGTTATCAAGGGGAAGGATCCTGATCACGCCACGCGGGATTTGTTTGAGTCTATTGAGAAAGGCGATTTTCCTCGCTGGAAGTTTTGCATTCAGGTAATGACTGAGCAGCAAGCTGAGAACCACCCCGATAATCCGTTTGACCTGACTAAGATCTGGAAACATGCCGATTATCCCCTGATTGAAGTTGGGACAATTGAACTCAATCGCAATCCTCAAAACCACTTTGCTGAAATTGAACAGGCGGCATTTTCGCCCAGTGCCATTGTGTCAGGGATTAGCTTTTCACCGGATAAGGTGCTGATAGCGAGGGTCATGTCCTACGCTGACGCACATCGATATCGACTTGGCGTGAACTATCAACAACTGCCCGTGAATGCCCCCAAATGTCCCTTCATGAACTACGAGGCGGATGGATTGATGGCAGGTGGCATTAATGGCGGGAGCGGACCCAATTACGAACCCAACAGTGATACAACTGCGGCCAAGCAAAACCCTGCCTATGCGGAGCCAGCAATGCCGATCGGGGATGTCTCCGTCGATCGTTACGATCACCGAGAAGGCAATGACGATTTTTCCCAAGCTGGCGATCTTTACCGCTTGATGGAGCCAGATGCCAAAGTGCGCCTAGTCGAAAATCTGACCGTCAGCCCAACCGGGTTGAGTCACGTCAATCAGGAGGTGCAGATGCGGCAACTCTGTCAGTTCTTCCGAGCAGATCCTGAGCTTGGGAAGAAAGTGGCAGCGGCACTAGGTGTGAAGATCGATCCGGCGATGCTGAAAGCACCTGTCGAAACCGCCATGACCCAATCTATGCAGGCTATGAAAATGTAGTCATTGATTGAACTGTCCAGTTTGTATCAATTCAATTGGAGGCTGTACCATGAGTGACCATCCGAAACACCCCGATCGACCAATTCCCCCGTTTCACGAAACCAACTCGGATACGCCTACGATCGGCGGTGGTCTTCCCGTGATTCAGTATTGGGCGGAACATACGCTTTCACCGCAAGGTCCAGCGCTGTGGAAAGTTTTAAATCACCATAGTGCTTGCCTTTCCTGCTCCTGGGGCACCGGTGGACAGAAGGGCGGCTTTACCAATGAAGTCGGAGAAGTCCTGCAGCGCTGTATGAAGAGCGTAGAAGCAATCTCCTCGGAATTACAACCTCCTGTTGAACTTGGTTTCTTTGAGCGATTTAGTATTCAAGGGCTGCAAAAGCTTAGTTCGATGGAAGCCGATAGCCTCGGACGATTGAGCTATCCAGTCATCCTGCGGGAGGGCAGTTCCTATTATGAGCGGATTTCCTGGGTAGAGGCTTTGGAAATTGCAGTCGAAGCATTCCAAAAAGTACCGGAGCGAGTTGCATCCTATAGTTCTGGGCGATCGTCCAATGAGGCTGCTTATTTACTGCAACTAATGATGCGGGCCTTAGGTTCCAACAACTTGGCCGACTGCTCTGATATGTGCCATGCTCCTTCGACCACAGCCCTAAAAACCGTATTGGGTACCCAAACATCAGTTGTGAGTCTAGAGAACTTGAAGGAAACAGACTGTGTTGTTTTGGTCGGCTCTAACTGTTCCTATAATCAGCCGCGTTTGATGAATGAACTGATCAAGCTGCGGGAAAAAGGCAAAAAAGTCATCGTCATTAATCCAATTATGGAAATTGGGTTAGTTAAATTTGGATCCCCTGCCTTTCCGATCAAATCGCTGTTCACGGGTTCGGAGATCTCCAATTTTTACCTTCAGCCGATTCCAGGGAGCGATGTCGCGCTATTCATTGGCATTCAAAAAGCATTGATTGAACATAATTTAGTCCGATCGTACTATTTACAGGCTTATACAGAAGACTGGGAAGCGGTAATCGAGCAGGCCCAGGCGACGACTTGGGAGACTATTACTGAGACCTGCGGTGTTTCTCAGGCTGAAATTGAGGCGGTGGCCTTGGAGATTGGCGCTGCGCCTAAGGTTGTATTTGCTTGGGCCATGGGGATTACCCAGCATGGAAATGGTGTCGATAACGTCTACAGCATCTGCAACACGGCCCTAATGACGGGTAATATTGGCAAGCCTGGGGCTGGAGTGATGCCCGTTCGCGGCCACTCGAATGTCCAGGGCTTTGGCTCGATGGGCGTAACTGTACATTTAAAGCAAGAAATTCAGCAGGCTTTGGAAACCTTACTGGGCCGTCCGCTTAGTCGAGTGCAGGGATATGATACGCGATCGCTAATTGAAGCCGCAGATGAAGGAAAAGTCGATTCTCTACTGTGTTTGGGAGGCAATCTATACGCGGCCAATCCAGACTCGACCCAAGCAAAACATGCGCTAAGTCAAATTGAGACGATAATCTACATGGCCACTAAACCAAACCTGGGCCACTTCCACGGTTTAGGGAAGAAGAACACCCTAATCTTGCCCGTTTTAAACCGATTTGAAAATCCTCACCAGACGACAGTCGAGTCGGGCAACAACTTTGTCCGGCTTAATGATGTCGGTCATACTCACATGAAGAAGGCTGATCTGATGCCGGAGGTAAGCTTCTTGGCCGAGTTAGCCTATCGACTCCATGGTGACTATCCTATAAATTGGCGCAGTCTTCAAGATAATCATTATGTCCGACAGTTAATTGCTCAAACGATTCCGGGCTATGAAAAA
>JAJAYH010000157.1 GCA_026786325.1 Alkalinema sp. CAN_BIN05
CAACCTCGGCAATCACATGAATATGGGCCAATTCACACTCTTGTTGGACCTGTTGACGAATATGCTGATCCTCATATTCTGCCTGACGGAGAATTCCCGTTTCATTTAAAATCTGAGATGCCTGCTGTTCGGCAGTTGCGATAATTTCTTGGGCATACTGCTCAGCTTGGGCCAAAATTTCCTCTTTTTGCCTCAAAATCGACTCGGCTTGGGCAAACGCATCGGGCAAACTCAGCCGAATCACATCAAGCTGATCTAAAAAAGTTTCTTCGTCGATCATTGTTCGACGACTCAGGGGTACCCGAGGACTGTCTAGAAGCATCTCCTCTAGACGGTTTAGCTCTCGTTGGATGTCAAGGCTGGTTGCACCAGCATCGGCGCTTTCGGGCGCTCTTCCGTCAGGGGAGTTTGGTTTTTGACGTAGCATTGGTGCAAATCCTGAGCAACGTGTTGAGGAACAAGATGATGTACGGGTCCACCGAATTTCGAGATTTCGCGAACCATACTACTGCTTAGAAAGCTATATTCATTGGAAGTAACTAAAAAAACAGTTTCGATCGAGTCAAACAATGTTTTGTTAGTATGTGCCATCTGAAGCTCCATTTCAAAATCTGAAATGGCCCGTAGTCCTCGAATGAGAACGGTAGCTTCTTTACTCTGAGCGTAAGTGACGGTCAATCCCTCAAAACTATCGACCTCTACATTATGTAGATGGTGGATTGCTTTATTGATTTGTTCTGTACGTTTGGCGACGGTGAACAGAGGAGATTTACTAGGGTTACGGGCGACAGCAACAATGACCCGATCGAATAAACGTGCACCTCGTTCGATGATGTCAAGATGTCCGAGGGTGACTGGGTCGAAGCTACCTGGATAGATGGCAATCACACAGAAAAACGCTCAACATCTAGAGCGCACCGAACAACGATAGGTAGGCAATACTTTAGCAGAACTAGAGTTGGAATTGAGCATTGAGTCTAAAAAGCGGAGGAACCCCAATGGATTGCCTCCGCCCTTTGATATCGCTTTTTCTACTGAGAAAAGCACACTTAACTTGCAATTGAGACTCGACTCAACGGTGAAGGCTCAACTTAAGTCAAATGTGAGACTTAGTAAAGTGCTTCTTCTTGATGGGTTGAAATGGTGCAGTTGGAGGTGGGGTAAGCCACGCAAGTCAGCACAAAGCCAGCTTCGATTTGGTCGTCATCCAAGAAGGATTGGTCCGACTGATCGACGGTTCCGGCTGTGACTTTACCAGCACAGGTAGAGCAAGCGCCCGCACGGCATGAATAGGGCAGGTCAATGCCTGCTTCTTCGGCTGCATCTAAAATGTAGGTATCGTCATCGCAATCGATCGTTTTGTTTAAGCCTTCAGCCTCGTTGACGAGGGTAACTTTGAAAGTTGCCATTGGAATTATCCTCTGTAGATTTGAAATGTCAGATTTAGAACTGGCACATGTGCCTTTAATTCTGAAACTTGTTGCCGACATCCGCAAGAGACAAATTAAAACCGAAGCTTTAAAGTTGGCTCTTGCGATCTTCGACTTCATTTTTGATACTACGGGAAAAACTCGCTGTTGCAACCTCAATAGAGTACGAAGATGAATGGGATTCGTAATCGTTAGGGGTGATTTGATTTACTTATACTTATCAGAGCGATCGGATCTGGCCCATACTGAAACCTTGAACCTACTGATTCTATTGGATTTCAAGGATTTTCTTACGGGTTTTAGGCCGATCGGGAAATTTTCATCTTCTCCCTAGGCTTATGGATAATATTGAAGAATTCTGAGGTTGATCCGATCGGTGTACCGGATTCTCTGGAGGCTTTAGAAAAACTTATTGTCAAGATTGACATTTTTGCCAATTGACAATCTCAATCGGCTTAATTATTGAACTGAGCTTAACTGAGACGTGGTTTGAGCGGTGAATTTGTTCTATTTCCACATAACGCGTTACGCTATATGCAATTAATTCTACTCAGTCTATGAATCGTTTACTTCTCAATCTATTGGCCCTTCCAACCTTAGTTGGCTCTTCATTTTGCTGGCTAACCGCTATGCCGGCCCAAAGTATCGAGCAGACGAGTATCGAGCAGACGAGTGTAGAGCAGAATGTCGCGGTTCCCGATCGCAATGCCACTGAAGCTCAATTCTGTGTGATGTCACGCCATAGCCGCTTTAATTTGGTGTGTGAAAAAGTCGGCAGATTAAAAAATGCACCAAAAGTGAAGCCTGTTGATTACGCCACGGACCATCTCACCTCTCCGGCTGAGTTTAATTTTTCGGAAGAAGAGAGTAATGCCTCCATCGCCTTGTTTGGCTGCGATTGTCCGCTGTGTATTAACTCTCTCCGGACCCTTCGGACCATGCCTCAAGGTGTGAGTTAAAAGTGAGCTAGCTAACGAGATAACCTGTGATGCAGAGTTTCTGCTTACGTAGGCGATTGAGGGCTTCCCGTTCCACTTGTCGGACGCGCTCTCGGCTGAGTCCTAGTTCTTCCCCGATCGCCGCCAATGTCATACTCTGCCCCGACGCAAGGCCGAATCGGAGACTGAGGATGTGTTTTTGCTGCTCGGTCAGGTGAACCATCAGCCCTTGAATATCTTGTCTAAGGGAATTAGCGCTGGTGAAATCTTCGGGTGACAATCCAGGGTCTTCTAGAAGATCGCCTAAATGAGTATCTGAATTTTCGCCCAGTTTCATATCCAACGAAATGGGCAAACGGTTATGTTGTAGATATTCACGAACCTGATCGGCAGATAGATCTAGGGCTACGGAGAGTTCCATGGTAGTAGCGGCTCGTCCAAACTCTTGGCTGAGTTCACGTTGGGCTTTTTTGAGCTTGTTAAGCTTTTCGGTGACATGAATCGGCAACCGAATCGATCGGCTTTGGGTCGCTATTGCCCGTGTAATTGCTTGGCGAATCCACCAGTAGGCATAGGTACTAAATCGATAGCCCTTGCTTGGATCAAATTTTTCGACCCCACGCTGCATTCCAATGGTGCCTTCTTGAATCAGGTCCATCAGATCGACATTGCGCTTTTGATATTTTTTAGCAACAGAAACGACAAGCCGTAAGTTCGCCTCGATCATCCGTTTGGTGGCGCGTTCGCCGTGCTGAATTAGATGTTTAAGTTGGGCTTCAGACAGATTAGCCGCACCAGCCCATTCCACTCGACTCACGGGCCGTCCAAGATCCGCTTCGAGACCCGATCGGACTTGGCGCAGCTCGGTCAGTCGAACAACTTGTTTGCCATAGATTATTTCCTCTTCCTGAGTTAGTAAAGGCACACGGCCAATTTCTCTCAAATAAGCTCTGACTGTATCGATCGGGGGCGCGACAACCTTTTCCATAACTTTGACACCATATCATCTAGCTATATCTCCATAGATTACTAGGGAAGTTCCTGATGCAATTGCATTCGGGAAGACAAAATTATACAAAATACTTCTAAAGCCATCGATTGTGAAGCGATCGGCACACTTCTCACGACAAAAAAATACGACAAAAAACCGACCCTGAGTCACCCAAGATCGGTTCTAAATTCTTGATCCTTTACCATTTGAGCAAATTAAACTGCTCCATATCCACCGTGTCGCGGTTCCGATAAATTGCCAGAACAATTGCCAACCCCACAGCGGCTTCCGCCGCCGCGATCGCAATAATAAAAGTAGTGAAAACCTGGCCCTTGATCTCTTTAGGATCGACGTAGTTTGAAAATGCCATCAAGTTGAGATTAACGGCGTTCAGCATTAACTCAATGGACATCAGCACTCGGACAGCATTTCGGCTTGTAACTAGGCCAAACACCCCAATACAAAACAGGGCAGCGGCAATGAGAAGAAAATACTGAAGTTGCATATAAATCCTTAAATCCTGGTTAACTCCTA
>JAJAYH010000158.1 GCA_026786325.1 Alkalinema sp. CAN_BIN05
ACCGTCGAGAAGTTATTAAGTACTCTCGTGGGTGCTGAAAAAGCATTGCTAGAGTCTCATGCGGCAATCACCGCTATTCCTTATAATGGTTTAGCTGAACGAGCATTAGAACGCTTTTATATCAATAGCAATGGTGCAACTCGTCATGAATCCCATGCAGTTGCGTCGGTTTATTTGTATACCAAAACTGAACAGGAAAACAAAAAACCTCGCAGTGCTGGTGCATTTCGGGTTGGCTATGGTGTAGACGAATTGGACATCAATGCTTGCGTAAAAGAAGCGGCAGACAAAACCATTAGTCATTTGGATTACGAGAAAATTCAAACTGGTAAATATCGTATTGTATTTTCCCCCGAAGCTATTCTCGGTTTGGTCGGTGCATTTGGAAATTTGTTCAATGCCCAAAGTATCTTAGATAATCAAAGTCTCTCGACCATTGAATCCTTAGGGGAAACGATCGCATCTCCATTGCTTTCATTGTCTGATGATGCCTTGCATTCTGAAAATATCGGTGCCGAAACCTTTGATGGTGAAGGCACTCCCACTCGCCGCACTCCGTTGATTACCAATGGTGTTCTTACCAGTTTTATTCATAGTGCCGGGACTGCAAAACGAATGAATACAACCCCGACGGGCAATGCTAGCATGGGGGCAAAAGTCGGGGTGAGCGGCAATTTCTTGCATTTATTTGCAGGCGCACCATCAACAGAAACCTATAGTTTAGAAACAGCAGAAAATGTGATTTTGGTCGATGAACTTTCGGCACTTCATGCTGGAGTCCAATCGTTACAAGGCTCGTTTTCGTTGCCGTTTGATGGTTGGTTAGTGAACAAAGGCATGCGTACTAGTATTGATTCGGCAACGATCGCGGGTGATATTCGCGAAGTATTAAAAGCCATCATCTTCGTTGAACCCGAAACCCATTTCACCGGATCGGGCGTTGCACCCCATGTTTGGGTCGATGGATTGTCAGTTACAGGCGGCTAGAACTCGATTACACGACGGCCCGAGAATTATTGAATTCTCGGGCCTTTTTAATGTCTAGATTGCAGATATTTCATCCCCTGTGAAGCGTTGCACTCCCAACCGAATTATAGACAATACCAAAATCAACAAAAACATCACCAATCCGACCGTACAGCCATAGCTAATCTTCAATTGCTGAAAGGCTTGATTGTATACATAATAAACAATAGTACTCGACGCATTATTTGGCCCACCTCCAGTAATCACATAAATTTCTTCAAATACTTTAGTAGCCGAAATTGCACTAATCACCCCAACCAAAAGCAAATAAGGCCGCATTAATGGAATCGTAATATCAAAATGTTTACGAATACCATCAGAACCATCGATCGCCGCCGCCTCATACAAATCTGCCGGAATCGCCTGTAATCCCGCCAAATACAACACCATATAATACCCAAGCCCCTTCCATACCGTCACCGCCATTACCGAAAACAACGCTACCCGAGCATCCGTTCGCCAACCAACACTAACCATTCCCAAGGCATTCAACGCCTGATTCAATAGTCCATTACTATCATAAAGCCACTTCCAAGCAATCCCCGCGACCACCATCGACACCACAACAGGCGTATAGAAAATTACCCGAAACCATTGAATTCCCCGTAATTTTTGATTAGCCAGAATTGCCAATCCCAACGGCAATGTCATTAGTAATGGCACAACACAAACTAAATACAAAAGTGTATTGTAGAACGATCGCCAAAACAAATCATCATGGAGCAAAATCCGAAAATTCTTCAGCCCAATCCATTCCGGCGCACTCAGCAAATCGTATTCTGTAAAGCTCAAATAAAAGGCTTGGATGACCGGGTAAAATACCGTTAATCCCAACATCAGCAATGCAGGTAATAAAAAGAAATAAGGTGTCAGTGATCGCATATTAATACAAATAAAACTGAGCGCAGTATTCAAAACCACACCCACCATAGTAGGCTAAAGCGCTTAAATAACTAAATTCAAACCGAAATCAACGGCCCTCCTAACCTTCTTCAACTTCAACGCGTTTAATCGCACGACGCGGTGGAATCACCTGCACTCGACGACGACTCGCGGGTTGGGCTGTCGGTAAATAGGCTGGATAGTCATCATGAATCACTTCGATCGTTCGATCCGATCGGTTTTGGCGAGACAACAATACAAACATGCCCACCAACGCGATGCCGCCCCCAAAGGTCAACAACATGCCACCCAACGCCCAAGGCAACCCCGACAACATTGACGTTGCGGCCTGCTCAGATGGACTATTTACGGGAAATGTTGGTTGAGGAACTACTGCTGCTGACTGCTGCTGAGCTAATGCGCCCGTCCGGACTTGAGCTGTCATCGTATCCATAACAGTCTGCTGACTACGAACCTGCAATTGGAGCTGCTCGATTTGGGCCTTCAATGACTCAACCTTGACATCCAATTTGGCATCTTCATAGGGCGATCGGCCCGGAACCGCTACCATAGGATTCTGAGTGGGAGGCATGACTTGCCCCATCACCGGATTTATATTCCCTTGCCCCAAGGATAATTGAGGAAGCTGGAACGATTGTTGAGATGGCATAGACGGGGAACCGATCGTCGGACCACCCCGCAGCATCACTAATGCCACCAATCCGGCTAATGCCGCACCACCTAGAAAAGAGGTTGTATCACTCATTGCTCTAGCCTTTTCGTCTGGATAAAACTCAACGGAACCAGTAAATATGTTGTCAAGAACTGAGGCCACTCCACATGATAACCGCGATTTTCAACTTTGATCTAGTAATTCACAACTAATTTTTAATGCCACTACTTTAGGCACATGTTTTACTTTTAAGATGCATACCCACAATATAAGAAATTTACCCGATCGCCCGGAATATATGTCAAGTCGCTTGTAGTCCTAAAGAATGATTATATCTTATTCGGATTTGCTAGAATAGTGGTAGTTTCTCTATGCAATTCCATCAAAACAAACGTTCCTCATTTCGTCTATATCTATGTCTACGTCACCCGATTTGAATTCAAATACTTCTGAAACTCCTCTTGGAGGCTACTTAATAGAAGCTGGATTGATCACGCCCGCTCAGGTTTCGGTTGTGCTGAACGATCAGCAGATGGAAACTAATATGCTGTTTGGGGAAGTGCTAGTGGCGCGGGGATGGATGAAGCTCGAAACGATCGAATTCATCATGACACGAGTGGTTGAACCTGAACGGCGCGCAACTCACGATCGCAACCTTGCCGGATCGCTTGCTGAATCGCTTGCTGAATCACAGAAGCAAACCCAAGCATCGCAAGCCCAAAAAATACCGCCCTATTCGGTAAAACATTTCGCCGATCGTTCAACCGAAACTCTAACCGCCCCACCAGCACAAACCCCAAAACCGACCCCGCCGCCATATCCCACAACGCCCCCGGTGATTGCTCGCGCCCGCAGTTTAGACGGGGATTTTGAGGTTGAAATTTTTGACTCTCTCGCCGACACAGGCTCCCTAAGTGGGGCATCTAGTGGGGCATCCAAAACCAATGCTCGTCGTAACGATCGTAAATCCCTGCCCTCGGTGTCTGAAGATGGCGGCGTTAACTGGGCGGGCTAAAGGTTTTTAGAGAGGTCTTCAGGGCTAAAGCTTTTCACCACTCGCCCTGCCCCACGCAACTCAGATAAATAATGACGGCTCACGGGATCATCGCTGGCGCTATCCAATGAATCGATGCCAATGCCATTGCGACCATGCTGGATCCCGGAACTATGAATATACTCACCATTACCAAGATAAAGCCCCACATGAGTTGCCTTAATCGGGGTTCCGAAGAATATCAGATCACCGGGTTGAAGTTGCTCTAGAAGCTGTGATGAATCCTGCCATGGGATCACCGTTAAAAATGATTCTTGTTGATAGGCATCCCGTGGCAACTGAACCCCGACCGACCAAAATGCCGCCTGCATCAAGCCCGAACAGTCATAATTGGAAGCCACAGTGCCGCCCCAGAGATAGTGGTTGTTCACAGTCATAGCCTGACGAGCAAAGCCGATCGCATCCGGCAACCGTGTTTTAATCTCCAAGGCTGTCACCACGGGCGCACAGTACTGCGTTTCACTCGCCATCAGTTTGCCCCAATCTGCCGGATCCAGCCAGCCCGGATACTGGTCCTCTACCAATCTCACAGTTAACGGAGCGATCGGTTGTGCCGTCTGTAGTAGATTGCTATCGATTTCTGGATTCCTCTCGCCACCATTCCGGGAATTTATGGCCTGAGGATTTATGGTCAACAACCGATCGGGGGCGGCCTGCGTCACCAATGAATTTAATTCGGGTGAGCTGTAGAGATTTAAATTGTTTAAGATTCGATATTCCACCTGTCGCATAAAGCCAGCCCTACCATGCCATTTTTCAAAAAAGAAGCCCAACTCGAACTCCAAGGCGATCGGATTCTAGATGCCATCTGGAAAGCCTATCCTAAACTCGCCAAAAATCAACTGGCCCTAACCTGGATTGTCTACGATCAACCCTTTGTTAATACTGGCGGCGCACTCAACCCAACTGAATTCTGGAGCCGGATTCCTCGGGGCTTCAGCTATCGCGGGGTCGAGTGCATCTATCCAGCCAGTGTCGTCAAACTATTTTATTTAGTTGCTGCCCACGAATGGATAGAGCAAGGCATGATCCCCGCCGCAGCTGAACTCGATCGGGCCATGCATGACATGATTGTGGACTCCAGCAATGATGGCACGGGTTTGATTGTGGACATACTAACAGGCACCACCAGCGGACCAGACCTCGCGGGCGGACCGTTTGAAACCTGGAAATATCAGCGCAACCTGGTCAACCGCTACCTGCAATCGCTTCAATGGGAAGAACTCAATAGCATCAACGTATGCCAAAAGACTTGGGGCGATGGACCCTACGGACGGGAGCGGGCTTTTTACGGCGAAGGTCTCAACAACCGCAATAGTTTCACGACCGATGCTACCACTCGAATGCTCCATGCAATCGTGGGCGGAGTTGCCGTGTCCAGTGCCCGATCGCAATCCATGATGGACACCTTAGCCCGATCGATCGATCCGGCAGACCTCAAGGCTGATCCTGAAAATCAAGTTACGGGTTTCTTAGGTGATGGCTTGCCCATTCACACCCGCCTCTGGTCCAAAGCTGGATGGATGAGCCAAGCCCGACACGACACGGCCTACATCGAAACATCAGAGACCATTCCTTATTTATTAACTGTTTTCACCGAAGGAAAAGAAAATAGCCGGGATGAGACTCTTTTGCCGTTTATCTCTCAGCAAATTTATGCA
>JAJAYH010000159.1 GCA_026786325.1 Alkalinema sp. CAN_BIN05
ATTTTGGCTTGCAGGATTTTGGCTTACAGGATTTTGAGGGTTGGATTGGACGATCGCCGTCTGAGGGATCGTTTGATTGGGGGCTGGGCTGGGAGCGCTAGAAATACGATCGACGATCGGCACAGAGGTACTATCGTAGCTACGTTTTGGGCGATTAGACGCACGGTAAACAGGCGCTTCAGATGGGCGATCGGTTGGCGAATTACGACTTGTACTGCGATCGTTGATGGAGCGATCGTTGTCCGACTTACGGGATGACTCATTCTGCGACTGGTTGTATGACGATCGAGCGATCGCTGGCCGAGTGTTGCGGTCTTGGGTCGCGGCTTGGCCAGAGGGTAATGCTGAGAAAAGCCACAGAATTAATAACAATGTTCCCGCAAAAATTCCAGAGAGGGCGCGATCGCTCAGGGGTTGAAACGATTGCGGCAGACGAGGCTTAACGAACGCGATCGTTTTTTGCCAAATCGGTCGGATTGTTATCCATATCCGAGAGGTCAATTGTGTAACGGGTGTCCAGTCGATGGCTTGTACGACGGGTTCATTACGATCGCGGGCCGTACTTTCCTGAGTTTCGAGCTGCTGAATCCACCGATTGGCTTGAGTCGTGATGAGTCTCAGTGCCGCCAAAGCTGTGGGACGGAATTGAATTGTGGTGCGAATAATCCAAGCGAGAATAGATTGCAGTGTGTCATTGATTCGCGGATCGATTTTAGGATTAACCGTGGACGATGTAGACGACGATCGACGATCGCTCGATTTTCCCGGTGAGTACTCTGAAAATTTAGACCCTGAGAATTTAGACTCGGGCGGAGCGGCGGACTTCATCGGCGGATCCAAATTAGGGTTCTTGTCGGGTTGTTGGGGTTGTTCTGTCATGTCCGCTACCTTTTCCAAAATCTACCAATAGTCCAGATCCGATTGCTAAAGGTATTTTGGGCCAGCCATCGCTCTAGCAACGCAATTCTTCAATTATATTAGAACTTAATCAAGGCAAATTTTTAGGATTGCTCAGTTTTGAGCTAGGACCATCATGGCATTTAAACGAAGACAGTTTTTGACCTTGGCGGCCTTCAGTGGCTTTGGAATTGGGGCAATAGGCTTTGGCTTGCGCAGTCTAGCTGTGGAGAGAGATCGCAATCGCACGAATCTCAACCTCGTTACGACATTGAAAGACAGTCTTGGACCACTTCAACTACGGCTAATTGCCACGGCTGATTCGGGTTCAGGCGATAAAAACCAGTTTGCAGTCGGACGAGCAATGGCCGACTATCACACCCGATCGCCCTTTCAGCTAGCAATACTCGCGGGTGACAATATTTATAACAGCGGCGAAATATCGAAAATTAAAGAAGCCTTTGAGCAGCCTTACGGTGAACTCTTAAAGCGCGGGGTCAAATTTCGGGCCTGTCTCGGAAATCACGACATTCGCACTGAAAATGGAGTCCCTCAAGTTAAGTATGCCGACTTCAACATGGACGATCGTTACTATACCTTCACCCAAGGTCCAGCCCAATTCTTTGTCCTAGAAACCAATACTACTGTGGATTGGAAGACCCAAATGACTTGGCTGACCCAGCAACTCGAACAAAGCAAAGCCGCCTGGAAAATCGTCTACGGCCATCATCCCATCTATTCATCCGGCAGTTATGGCACTAATGCTGAGATGGTGAAGCGATTTTCGGCAGTATTTAAACAATATCGCGTCAATCTCTACGTCAACGGTCACGAACATCATTACGAGCGCAGTCGCAAAATAGAAGGCACCACGTACCTCGTGACCGGTCATGGTGGTGCGTCCCTGAGACCTGTTCAGATGTCAGAATCATCAGAGTTCTCGGTGTCACGGTTTGGGTTTAGCACTATAGAACTCTATCAAAATTCGATGGTGATTCAAGGCATCGGGACAGATGGGAAAGTCTTCGATCGTGGCATTGTTCCTCAGTGGGTCTAAATGGGTCTAGGCTGTGAAATTAATAAAATAAAGGGGCGATCGTCATGGTGATGGACGGAATCCCTAGTCAAAATAGACAATCTAAGAGATTCTCAGATTTTACTCATCAAAAGGCACCCCCAATTTGTTACCCTGTTCCGAATAGTTTTAGGAAAAACGCGTGGAAATTCAAATTGGCAGAGGCAAAACCGCTCGTCGTGCATATGGATTCGACGAGATTGCTCTCTCGCCAGGATCAAAAACACTGGACCCTAGTTTAGCTGATACGAATTGGTCGATCGGTGGAATCGATCGGGAAATTCCCATCATTGCCAGCGCCATGGACGGAGTGGTCGATGTCAAAATGGCAGTCGAACTCTCAAAGCTGGGCGCACTGGGTGTTTTAAACCTAGAAGGGGTACAAACACGCTACGAAGACCCGAACCCAATTCTAGATAAAATCGCCAGTGTCGGCAAAGATGAATTCGTCATCCTGATGCAAGGACTATATCAAGAGCCAATCAAACCCGAACTCGTCGAAAAACGAATTCAAGAAATCAAAGCCCAGGGTGGAATTGTCGCTGTTAGTGCAACTCCAGCCGGGGCCGCTCGATTTGGACTAGTGGCCGCCAAAGCAGGCGCTCAGCTTTTCTTCATTCAAGCCACCGTGGTCTCGACCAATCACACATCTCCCGAAGATATCGCCCCACTAGACCTAGCCAAATTCTGTCAGGAAATGCCAATTCCCGTCATCTTGGGCAATTGCGTTACCTATGACGTGACGCTAGAGCTGATGAAAGCTGGAGCCGCTGGCATTATGGTGGGGATTGGACCAGGGGCGGCTTGCACTTCTCGCGGCGTGCTGGGCGTGGGTGTGCCTCAAGCGACGGCTGTGGCAGATTGTGCGGCGGCACGGGATGAGTTTTTTAAGACCACGGGTACCTACATTCCGATTATTGCGGATGGTGGATTGGTGACAGGGGGCGACATTTGTAAATGCATTGCTTGTGGTGCGGATGCGGTGATGATTGGGTCGCCGTTTGCCCGATCGGTAGAAGCGCCCGGTCGGGGATTCCATTGGGGGATGGCGACTCCAAGTCCAATTTTACCTCGGGGCACCCGAATCAAAGTGGGCACCACCGGAACCCTCAAGCAAATCTTGCGTGGTCCGGCCATCCTAGATGACGGCACCCACAATCTACTCGGCGCGCTTCAAACCAGTATGGGAACCTTGGGCGCAGCGACGATTAAGGAAATGCAGCAGGTGAATGTGGTAATTGCGCCATCCTTACTGACGGAAGGGAAGGTGTACCAAAAAGCTCAACAATTGGGCATGGGTAAGTAGCGGGTTAGTCAACCGTATTGAGTTGGGAAAGTTAGATTAAAGGTCATACAATGAAAGAGATAGCGGAGATGTAAAAGTTTCCGTTCACTCCTCACACCACACTCCGCCTGAACTTTGGTTTGGGCGGTTCTTTTTTGCAACAGAAATGGGATGACCCGACGAGCAGAATCGTCCCCTGTGCTACAATTTATTCTAAACTTTAGGCACAGGATTCCCAACATGTCAGAAGCTACGCAAGTCACAGATGCCTCCTTCGATTCCGAGGTATTGGAGAGCGAAGTTCCAGTTCTTGTTGATTTTTGGGCACCCTGGTGCGGTCCCTGCCGGATGGTGGCACCTGTGGTCGAAGAAATTTCCAAGGAGTACGACGGTCGCGTCAAGGTCGTGAAGGTCGATACGGATAAGAATCCTAGCGTTGCCAACAAATACGGTATTCGCAGCATTCCAACGCTGATGATTTTTAAAGGCGGTCAGAAAGTGGATATGGTGGTGGGCGCAGTTCCCAAGACAACACTAGCGAATACCTTGGACAAATATTTGTAAAGAACTGTCTGTAAATTTATGGGCTGACTAGTTAAATTCGAGCGACGCATCTCATTAAGAAATGTTTAGCTTGAATTGATTCAGTCAGGTTTAAAATAAGGGGTGGGCGATCGTTTCATCCCTTATTTATATATTTATTTTCAATTCTTCTTTAAAAAACATTAGTTTATAAAACTTGGATATCTAAGGTTGCATCGTGCTACCCACGGACACACAATGATAGAGTACCTCCTAGCAATAGTTCGGACAGTTTTAAGCTCGTATGACGATGCTTGTCTAGGTGTTAGTTCTAGACAAGAGAAATCTCAAAACCGTGAATGGCAATAGTATCAAGGCATAGTCGAGTTTTCTATCCATGTTTTTGGTCTCACTTTACTTGAAATTTGAAATTTGTCCATTACAGATAAAATTCGGATTTCAACAATTACGTGCAGCATAGAGTTTCTACGACGGCAAACTAACACCTAGACAGGCATCGTTTGTTGGGCGCTCAGAGCATAGCTATCTTTTGTTACCACATCCGCCACCGCAATTATAGAGACCTCTAAGCCAGGCTCCGTACAGCTATGGCAATCCCGATAAAACCAATCAACGACAAAGGTCTTTTTGCAACTCTCCGCACTAAAGGGTTAGAGATAGCCAACTTGGTATTTTTCAATTAAGTATGGAAATATTTGAACTACGTGAAAAACTGGTAGATACGGTATTTAGAATAGTAAATAAAGAAAGTATTAAAATTAGACCTCCTGCATGAATCAAATGGGATGAGTTAACTCATAGTTGAGCAAGCCCGCAATCAG
>JAJAYH010000160.1 GCA_026786325.1 Alkalinema sp. CAN_BIN05
ACCTGAATGGAGAACTATTAATTTACAAATTTGTCCCGGTATTTCCGCAATGCAAGCCGCCGCCGCCCGCATTGGCGCACCCTTGGGTCATGACTTCTGTGCAATATCATTGTCTGATATTCTGAAACCTTGGTCGGTGATTGAACAACGATTGACCGCAGCGGCTCAAGCTGACTTTGTAATGGCGTTTTACAATCCCATTTCCACCCAAAGACGTTGGCAACTCGATCGCACCAAAGAACTATTATTACAATTCCGATCGGCAACCACTCCTGTAATCCTTGCCCGTAATGTCGGTCGATCGGGTGAATTGATTCGGGTGACAACACTCGGTGAATTGAATACAAATGATGCCGATATGCGGACGGTGATTATTGTTGGTTCAAGTCAAACTCGAATACTTGAACGATCGGATCATGATTTGCCTTGGGTTTATACGCCGAGACGTTATCAACCTGAATAATACGAAATGATTGATGAAGGGGGATGATTTTGGGTCGATCGATTGCTTGCAAGCCGCGCCGCTGTACGATACAGAAAGATCGTTTGGGTTGGTTCGCGTTAGAAGACAGGGAGACTATGTGACAGGGTATCAGGTAATTCGGAATGCATTTGAATCCGATCGCCTTTTTTGTCAAAAGTGAAGACTTGCCGACTCGATTATCTGAAGATTCGGAGCAGGTTCTGGTCACTGGGACAAACATCAGGACTATTGAATAAGATTTCTGCGTAGTTTATCAAAATCTTGGTGTACACTTAGTTCTATAATTTCTAATCCTCTGATAGTTGAGCGAAACGATTATGTCGAATATTCCTGGTGCAGACAAGAAAATTTCTGCAGGTATTTGTGGAATCTTGCTGGGTGGCTTTGGTGTACACAAGTTTATCTTGGGCTACAATACCGAAGGCATCATCATGTTAGTTGCACTCTTATTTACCTGTGGCTTTTCGAGCATCCTTGGTTTAGTCGAAGGGATCATCTACCTAACCAAGAGTGATGAAGAGTTTGTCGAAACCTATATCAATAACAAAAAGGGATGGCTATAGAAGCACTTCCAAACTCAAATCGTATCCGTTGGGGTATTGTCGGATCTTGTTCCAGCATTTTGATCGGACTGCTCTGTCGAATTGGATGGGGTGAGTCCGTCGCGATTTCCTGTCTAACTAAGTGGCTCACTGGAATCCCTTGTCCGATGTGTGGAATGACTCGATCGTTGACGGTATTGCTTCAAGGTGATGTTGGACGATCGATGTCTTTTCATGGCTTGGGGATTGTATTGTTTGTCGGATTGATTTCGACATTGCTGATCGTCAGTGCAGAACTATTGCTCAATCGGTCGATCGCTTTTTCAAGACATGATCGCACGCTAAAAAAGACGATCGGATTTAGCGTAATCAGTCTATTTTTGGTCCATCATGGAATCCGACTGGTTCCTATGGTGAGAAGTGGTGAATTGGCAGCTAGTATCTCAGATTCAGTGATTGGGCGATTGTTGAATTGATTGTGAAGTTAGAGAGGAACAACGCATGAACAAATTCACGCCGAAAAAACTTGCAATCACGATCGGATTAGGAACAGTGGGGGCAGGCTATGTCTCCATGTTTGGAAGTATGGATTTACCGTTTCATTTAGAGAACTATCTGGTAGTGGTTCCAGTTCAGCTTGGAGCCTTGGTCTATTTGTTTGGATTCCGACGTGATTTGATTGGCAAGCGAACGAACGATGATTAAGATTGCTCATATCTTCTTTATGATGCTGGGTTATCGATGCTGCGATGAATTGTGAAAAGGTTACGATCGGCACATCCCAAATTTATCTAAGCCTGATCAAGTTCGGCTCAATGGATTATTACAAGATTGAGGTTTGCGGGGGAAATGGGCGATCGTGTAGCTTTTCCAGATCAAGCTATAATAATTCCTTAGAGATGGGATTCACAGAATACAATGCCGACGTTAATTCGCCAAGATGGGTTTGATATCCGAATGTACTTTGATGATCACGATCCACCTCATATCTATAATTAGCTGGGAAGAGTATCATGGCTAACTTAGAACTAGATGACTTAGAATTTCAACGTCAATTTGAATTGGCTCAAATTGCTGCGACAAAAGCAAACTTGACTGAACCTAGGGCGATCGCAGCTTACTATGACAGGACTGCGGATGCGATCGTAATTCGTTTGAGAAGTGGTGCCAGCTTTAGTTTTCCACCCAGTATTGCACAAGGCTTGTCTGGCGCGTCACCGATCGATCTTGAACAAATCGAAATTACACCCATGGGGGATGGATTACATTGGGAAAAACTGGATGCTGATTTTACAGTTGCAGGGCTTTTAGCAGGTATTTTTGGAACTAGAAAATGGATGACAGCACTTCAGATGTAATGGTTAGAGAATGCTGGCTAAGGGATTCTATGAACATAGAATGCTCGTAATGTCGGTCGATCGGGTGAATTGATTCGGGTGACACCACTCGGTGAATTGAATGCAAATGATGCCGATATGCGGACGATGATTATTGTCAGATCAAGTCAAACTTGAATACTAGAACGATCGGCCATGATTTGCCCTGGGTTTATACGCCAAGGCAGACGAGCGCAAAATCTTTTACGCAAGGCTTCTGCGTAGTTTTACATATATATTTTCCATTGAAATTGTAAAACGTCCTGATTTAGTCGTTCCGGTTGCGGTTTTTTCGAGTAAGCTACATCCCAACGCTATCGACTACCCCGTGAATAGGAGATATTAACCCCGTGACTGATTTTTCCCTTGAGCGCCGTCTTTTAAATTCCAGCAAGTTATCTACGCTTATGGTTTTGAGCTTGCTAACAACGATCGCCCCCGCCGTCCAAGCCCAAGTTATTCAGTCCGATCGTTTGGAAATCGCTCAAGCGGACAAAATTAGTTATCCTACGGTTTTCGTCAATCCTCAAACGGGCAGCAACACCAACAATGGCAGCGATAATTCGCCATTTAAGACGCTTACCCATGCATTATCGGTTGCGAGTACCAATAGCATCATTAAGCTCGCTCCCGGCAATTACACAAGCAACAGCGGTGAAGTTTTCCCAATTCAGCTTAAATCAGGTGTGACGGTTCAAGGCGAACCTAGTGATCGTGGTCAAAATGTCATCATTCAAGGCTCGGGATTGTTCCTCAGCAAAACATCAGCCCGTCAACAAATCACAATTCTGGGAACCGATCGTGCGGGGCTGTTGGGGGTTACGGTCTCCAATTTAAATCCGCAAGGCTATGGTCTTTGGATTGAATCGAGTAGCCCGGTTGTAAGTGATAGTACTTTCACAAGCAATGGTCACGATGGAGTATCAATTGTTGGGAATAGCGCCCCAATTCTAAAAAATAACTATTTCTATAACAATGGTGCAAATGGCATCACAATTTTCGGCACTTCACGACCAGAAATTCGGGATAGTATTTTCGAGAAAACAGGATTTGGAATTAACATTGCTCAAAATTCTGCACCGCGTATTACCGGAAATCGTATCACCGGGAATAAAGACGGAATTGTTGTTCAAGGCAAAGCGACCCCTATTTTTCGCAGCAATGTGATTGATGGCAACGATCGCGATGGATTGGTCACGATCGCCACATCTCGCCCAGATCTTGGCAATCAAAGCGATCAGGGAAACAATACATTCATGAACAATGGTGGATTGGATATTAATGCTAAGTCAAATTCCCAAGTCATTCCCGCTGCTGGGAATCAATACAGCAAAACATCTGGCCGTTTGGACGTGAATGCAATAGCGCAATCTCTAATTCAGCCATCCCTAATTCAGCCGTCTACACAACTTATTCGATCGGTACCGCCTGTACAATCGCCTCTTGTTCCAGTTGCAGCCGTTCCAGTTGCTGGCCTCATTGCCAACTCAATTAGTAGTTCTCCCCAAGAACTCACTTTCACCCGTCCAGATGTCTCACCAAATATCCCACGAAATGTCGCACCACCCAGAAGCCTCAGCCCCGTCGTAAAGACTAGCTTTGTAACTCCTACGATCGCCGCATTACCTTCAGAACTAATTGTCCCGATCGCAGTGCAGCCCGGTTCTGGTAGCCGATCGTTGCCCATGCCCAAGCCCGCAAAAATGAAGCCTACAAAAGAAATTCCAACGTCACTAACCTTCAACAATCTAGTATTTCCCGGTGCTACCACTGCAACAACCTCGCCCCCATCTTCTTTACTGCCAGTCCCCGGTGCCAATATCCCCATCGGCAACATTGGCGATATGTCATCGGTTCCCGTATGGCGGCAAGCAGGTCGTCAAACTGCGCGTCCCGTTGCTGAACGTCCAGTCGGTGTGAAGTTCCGAGTTGTGGTTGAAATGGTGGATGCGGATAGAGTGAGATCCATTGTGCCGGGTGCTTTTGCTGTGGTCTCCAATGGTAGAAAAGTCATGCAGGCAGGTGCTTTTGGAGACTCGACTAAAGCTAATCAATTGCTGTCAAGCTTAACCAGTCAAGGCATTCGAGCGACAACGGAAAATTTCTAACGTGACCCCAGTAGAACCATAATGGAACCTGCGCCATCGGTCCCATGTTCAGATACACTAGGAAAAATCTCTTTCGTAGCGTGCGATGTCCTCCTTTTTTAATAGTTTTCTGATCATACTGCTGTTGATCATTGTGAATGGCTTATTCGTCATGTCAGAACTTGCGATCGTATCT
>JAJAYH010000161.1 GCA_026786325.1 Alkalinema sp. CAN_BIN05
CATAAACATGAGCATAGTCATTCCCATGATTCCCACAGTCACGATCATTCCCACTAAATCCTGTGCAAAACTCACTTCATCTAACCCCAGAGTCATTATTACGACTCCAGCAACTCGCCAGTCCTATCTTGCCCGTCGGGAGTTATAGCTATTCTGAAGGACTCGAATTACTAGTCGAAACGGGTGCCATTTCCAATGCAGATACATTAAAAGATTGGCTGATACAAGAATTGAAATTCGGGAGTTTTCCGATCGATGGCGCAATTCTTTGCAGGGCTTATCATGCCCTAGAATCGAATAATTGGGACCAGCTCACCTATTGGAACCATTGGTGGTCTGCCGCCCGCGAAACTCACGAATTGCGACAGCAAAGTTGGAAAATGGGTCACTCATTAATTCGATTACTCCGATCGCTTGACCCGACGATGAAACCTTGGCTCGATCATTTAGAACAACCTGCCAATTGGACCATTGTATTTGGTGCAGCAGCAGCTCATTGGAACATTGACTTGCAAGGGACTTTATTGGCTTACGGGCAAAGTTGGGCGAGTAATTTGATTGGAGCAGGGGTGAAGTTGATTCCCTTAGGGCAGACGGCGGGACAACAGATTTTGTTAGAACTATTGCCCACGATCGTCACCATGAGCGATCGGGCAATGGTTATGCCAGATACAGAACTTTGTAGTTGTAGTTGGGGTTTAGCCCTAGCTAGTAGCCAACACGAACAACAAACCGTCAGACTTTTCCAAAGTTAAATGGAATCATGGTAATTTAAATAAACTGCTTCGGTAAACATCATGGCTACAGGTCCTTTGCGCGTTGGGGTTGCAGGTCCAGTGGGATCGGGCAAAACAGCGCTTTTAGATGCGCTCTGTAAAGCATTGCGAGATCAATACGAAATTGCGGTCGTGACCAATGACATCTACACCTATGAAGATGCTCAATTTCTCGTGAATTCTAAAGCATTGTCCGCCGATCGTATTGTCGGTGTAGAAACGGGAGGCTGTCCCCATACTGCCATTCGAGAAGATGCTTCGATTAATTTAGTGGCGATCGACGATCTAGAACAAAAACATCCTAATTTAGACTTGCTATTTGTCGAGAGTGGTGGTGATAACCTGGCCGCGACATTTAGTCCAGAATTAGTCGATTTAACGCTTTATGTTATTGATGTAGCAGCAGGAGACAAAATTCCTCGTAAAGGCGGACCGGGCATTACAAAATCTGATTTACTAGTGATTAACAAGATTGACCTCGCGCCCATGGTGGGAGCCAGTCTTGAAGTAATGGATCGAGATGCCAGAAAGATGCGCGGTGAAAAGCCCTTTGTCTTTACCAATCTCAAAACTCAGATTGGTTTAGATGATATCGTTGCATTCATTCAACATCATCTTTTACCGCGTAATGAAAACTTGCCAATTACCATTATTCCGTAATTAATCCCATGATTCCAGGCGAACTCCTCCCGAAAGAAGGCACGATCGAGCTTAATGCAGGTCGTCCCGTGACCGAATTGAATGTTGCCAATACAGGCGATCGGCCCATTCAAGTTGGATCCCATTTCCACTTTTTTGAAGTGAATGAAGCATTGCGATTCGATCGGGCCGCAGCACGGGGTCAACGATTAGACATTCCGGCGGGGACGGCAGTTCGGTTTGAACCGGGGGATGAGAAAATAATCAAGCTTATCCCTTTGGCTGGAGAGCGTCGGGTATATGGTTTTAATGCCAAAGTGGAAGGTGCATTAGATTAACTCGTTATCAATATAGGCCCGATCTCCCTAGCCCCCTTAATAAGGGGGGACCGGAGTATTAGAGAATCGGAATCAAGAATTATAAGTAGAATCCTACATTCAAAGTCCCCCTTATCAAGGGGGATTTGGGGGGATCGCAATTTTGTTCATTACATCACATCGCTGGAGTCATCGGTTATGAGTTTCCCAATGGATCGCCGCGCCTATGCTGAAACCTACGGGCCTACCGTGGGCGATCGGGTTCGTCTTGCTGACACTGAACTTATAATTGAGGTTGAACGCGACCTGACGACCTACGGTGATGAGGTGAAGTTTGGCGGGGGCAAAGTGATTCGCGATGGGATGGGACAGTCACCGATTTCAAATGCAGATGGGTCGGTGGATTTAGTTATCACGAATGCATTGATTTTAGATTGGTGGGGTATTGTCAAAGCGGATATCGGTATCAAAGACGGACGCATTTACAAAATTGGTAAGGCAGGCAATCCTTACATTCAAGACAATGTTGACATTATCATTGGTCCCGGCACCGAAGTATTAGCCGGGGAAGGCATGATCGTCACGGCAGGCGGCATCGATGCCCACATTCATTTCATCTGTCCTCAGCAAATCGAAACCGCGATCGCCTCTGGCGTTACCACGATGATCGGGGGCGGCACTGGACCCGCTACGGGAACTAATGCAACGACCTGCACGCCTGGACCTTGGAACATGTACCGAATGCTGCAATCTGCCGATGCATTCCCCGTAAATCTCGGCTTCCTCGGCAAAGGCAACAGCAGCCAACCCCAAGCCCTGGAAGAACAAATTCGTGCTGGGGCGATCGGTCTTAAGCTCCATGAAGATTGGGGCACTACTCCCGCGACGATTGATATGGCATTGACAGTCGCTGATCAATTTGACGTACAAGTTGCAATTCACAGTGACACCTTGAATGAATCGGGATTTGTCGAGGATACTATCGCGGCCTTCAAAGATCGCGTCATTCATACTTATCACACCGAAGGTGCAGGCGGTGGACATGCGCCGGACATTATTAAAG
>JAJAYH010000162.1 GCA_026786325.1 Alkalinema sp. CAN_BIN05
CGCCTGTATTGATACTGATGCTTTACTTCTGGTAACTATAGCGTCGGGTTGGTAACTGACTTGTCTACGATCGTAAATTCAGGCAAGGTAAGTTCAGTTATCTATCCCCATCCCCCATCATGACGCATTCCATTGCTCCATCCGCAACAGCAGCCTCCCAATTAGGCTCCCAAGTAGGTTTTTACCAATGAAACAGTTACATCGAAGTGACACCGGCTGGACGATCGTTAATCTGAAACATTGCTTTGGTATTTGATTCCTATCTTCGACAAAATACAATCCCTAGCTTTTCAAGAGCGGTATAAACTTTCAAGAGCGGTATAAACCATGAACCTCCAGATAACGAATCCCTATCTTAAGCTATTGGAAATTCCGGTGGGCTACCTCAACATTATGGGCTATGTAGACAAGTCAGAGGTGAACGGTCCCGGTGGTCGGGCGGTAATTTGGGTGCAGGGCTGTCTGCGGGAATGTCCTGGCTGCTTTAATCCTGAGTCTTGGTCCTTTGAAATCAATCAACTCATCAAGGTTGATACCCTTGTCCAAAAAATTCTAAGTAACCCGCACAACACAGGTGTCACATTCTCTGGGGGAGAGCCTTTCTGGCAAGCTCCTGCTTTAGCAAATTTGGCGCGTCAAGTGAAAGCTGCTGGATTAAATGTGTTGTCATTTACGGGATTTACCCTTGAACAATTACGATCGGACCAAGCGCCCGCCGGAGTTGGGGATTTGCTTGATCAGCTAGATATTCTAATTGATGGAGCCTATGTTCAGTCTTTAGCAATTCACTCCCCCGATTCTCTGGTGGCTTCTAGGAATCAACGGGTACATCTATTCAATCCAGCCTTTGCGGATCAATTGACTTGGGCTAGCGATCAAATGGAAATTCATATTCTTAAAGATGGTAGTCGGATCGTCACAGGCTATCAAGGATAAATTAATCTCGCGGAGTCTGAACAAAAATCATTCTCAGCAAACCCACTTTAAACCCACTGTTTTAAGCAAATTCAATCTTAGGAAAATCAGAAAACAATGAAATCACTTCCCTCCCTCCAAATCGGTCAACACATTGCTCGCTATCCCATTATTCAAGGAGGCATGGGTATTCGGATTTCCGGGGCACGTCTTGCCGCTGCCGTCGCCAACTCCGGCGGAATTGGGATTATCTCCGCTGTGGCTCTAGGACTTAATTCACCCTATTTCGACATCACTCAACCCAATGGACGTAAACGCCGCGAACAGTTTTTTGATGCAAATCGGTTGGCTCTGATTGATGAGATTCGGGCTGCCCGTGCTTTAAGTCCCGATGGGATTTTGGGAATCAATGCCATGGTTGTAGCTCAAGACTATGAAACAATAGTACGGACTGCGGCGGAAGAAGGCATTAATCTCATTATTTCTGGTGCAGGACTCCCGCTGCAATTGCCGGAATACACCGCAGACTATCCAGAGGTCGCCCTAGTGCCGATCGTATCTACTCGTCGTGCGGCTCACATTCTCTGTCACAAGTGGAAGCGACAATACGGACGGGTTCCTGATGCCTTTGTTGTAGAAAACCCAAATTCCGCCGGGGGCCATCTAGGAGCCAAGTTAGAAGAACTCGGCGATCGTGCCCTCGACACAGAACAAACTATCCCAGAGTTAGTAGATTATTTACAAGAAACGGGGCTATCAATTCCCATCATCGCCGCAGGAGGAATCTGGGATCGGGCAGATATTGACCAAATGATGGCGATCGGCGCGAGTGGAGTCCAGATCGGCACTCGATTTATCACCACCGATGAATGTGATGCGGACATTCGCTACAAAGAATTTCATCTCCATGCGCAACCCGATGATGTGGTAATCGTTTCCAGTCCAGTGGGCAGACCGGGGCGAGCATTACGGAATGCCTTTTCAGAACGGGTGATCGCAAATTCTCCAGAACTAGAAAAACGATGTTTTGCGAATTGTCTTAAGTCCTGTAAGTGTCGAGATCAACAAGAATCTTTCTGCATTATTCAGGCTCTCGATCAGGCTGCACGAGGAGATATTGAAAATGGTTTGGTATTTTCAGGCAGTAATGCGGGGCGCGCTGAACGAATCATGCCTGTTGCTGAACTGATGGCAGAGATCGTTGCCTAAACGCTAGACCTAGACTGTTCTTAAGTTAAAAACAAACACTATATGTAGCGCTTGACAAATTAGCTAGACGCTTAAGCTGTCAAATATCGCTGTACTATATGATGGCGCTTTTGTTCATAGTTGGCGGTTGCTGTGTTGACTCTGTGCGATCGTTCGCAATCGGGCATAGGCGCGCTATGTCTGGTACGATCGAATCCCATCCAAAATCAGCATTCAAGTCAGACTGATTTTTAGATTGGAGTATTTTCTCAACACCACACTTAATTCTCAGAAATCACTAGAAATCATTATGGGCAGCACCTTCGGACAAGCATTTCGGGTTACGACATTTGGGGAATCCCATGGGGGCGGTGTGGGTGTGGTGATTGATGGCTGTCCGCCGAAGGTTGCGGTGTCTCGCGAGGCAATTCAGCTTGAACTCGATCGTCGTCGCCCCGGCCAAAGCAAAATCACAACGCCGCGTAATGAAGCGGATCAATGCGAAATCTTGTCGGGAATGCTCGATGGTGTGACCTTGGGAACGCCCATTGCGATCATGGTGCGCAACAAGGACCAACGATCGCAGGACTACGGCGACATGGAGCAAAAGTATCGGCCTTCCCATGCGGATGCGACTTACGATGCGAAGTATGGCATCCGGGCGGTGGCGGGCGGCGAGCGATCGTCAGCGCGGGAGACGATTGGCCGAGTGGCAGCGGGGGCGATCGCTAAACAGATCCTCAAAGATTTTGCCAATACTGAAG
>JAJAYH010000163.1 GCA_026786325.1 Alkalinema sp. CAN_BIN05
ATGAAACTCTCTTCTTCTGTCCCGTTGGGTTCTGTTATTTATTCAGATGATACTAAAGTGGGGACAATTACCAGTATCTATGAATTCGAGGATGGAAGTGCGATCGTCATTGGCTACATCCGAGTTAAGGCGGGTGGTGCTGGGCTTGTGGTTACTGTAGAGTCTCAAACAACCATGCTTGAAGACCTAGCGTTTCAATCTCGTCTGAAAGTTCAATAATCTCAATTTGATTTGGAAAGTTTAGAGTTTGCTTGTGCGATCGAAGAGATTTATGAATCTATTGTTCTAGATGAATTAATAGAAGAACCATTTGATGTTTAGCGCGATGAGCAATAGAGACCGATCCCTCTAGCCCCCTTGAAAAGGGGGAACCAGAATCAAAATCAAAATCCCCTTTTTTAAGGGGGATTTAGGTGGATCGGGTCTTTTGATACGAACGAAAGAGCTTAATTTAATTGAGTTTTAATTACTCAAAACAATCTAAACCGCGATCGCACTGACTATTTCAGCTTTTGCCTCAGGAATGTCTTTTTCCGACGGCGGCACCACTTGCCAGAACTTCAACAGAGCATTAGACCAATCCGTCAGAATGGTTTTTGCCTTAGGACTGCCAGTCTTCTCTGCATGGGCTTCAATCAGCGACTTCAATTGTGTAACTCCAGCAGCCGAAATCACTCGCTGTACCGAAACAATTTCAGGATTAACCTTGGCTTGGAAACTACCATCTTCATCGAAGAAATAGGCCAAACCACCCGTCATCCCGGCCCCGACATTGCGTCCGACATCGCCCAATACGACAACTACGCCACCCGTCATATATTCGCAGCAATGATCACCTGCGCCCTCAATGACTGCCCGAGCTGCCGAATTCCGCACCCCAAAGCGTTCACCCGCACGACCATTCGCAAACAAATGCCCGCCCGTCGCACCATAAAGACATGTATTGCCGATGATCACACTATCCGCCGCCACAAATCCTGCATCTTTCACCGGACGAATGATGATTTCGCCACCATTCATTCCTTTGCCGACATAATCATTGGATTCGCCATCGATCGTTAACGTCATACAAGGCAAATTGAACGCCCCGAAACTTTGACCCGCAGATCCGACAAAATTCAGATTGATTTTGCCACCAAATCCTGAATTCCCATAGCGCTTAGCGATCGCCCCTGAAACTCTCGTCCCCACCGATCGATCGGTATTAACAATCTTCATTGTGGTTGCAAAATTAGTTTGGTTTTGAATGGCAGATTGCAACGCATCATCAGCCAGCAATTCATCATCCAAAACATGACCATTGCTATGAACCTCTTCATGAATCAACCAAGACCGATCGGTGCGAGTGTCCGGCAACTTCATCAAACAATCTAAATTGAGGGACTGGGTTTTAGTCAAGGCTGCATTTTCGCGAATCTTAAGTAAATCAGCGCGGCCCACAATGTCTTCTAATTTTGTATAGCCAAGTTTTGCCAACAGCGATCGGACTTCTTCGGCAACAAACAAAAAGAAATTGACAACATGTTCAGGAATTCCCGTAAACCGCTTACGAAGTTCCTCGCGCTGAGTCGTAACGCCAACCGGACAGCTATTGGTATGGCAAACCCGAGCCATGATGCAGCCTTCCGCAATCATCGCCACCGTGCCAAATCCATACTCCTCACCGCCCATCAGCGCGCCCATGATCACATCCCAACCGGTCTTAAACCCACCATCAACCCGCAATAAAACCCGGTGTCGCAATTGATTATTCATCAGAGTGCTATGAACTTCCGTCAATCCAAGTTCCCAAGGACTGCCCGCATGTTTAATCGAAGATAACGGCGATGCTCCGGTTCCACCATCGTGCCCAGAGATTTGAATCACATCAGCATTTGCTTTCGCGACACCCGCCGCGATCGTACCAATGCCAACCTCTGCCACAAGTTTGACCGACACCTTTGCGATCGGATTAATTTGATGCAAGTCATAAATGAGCTGCGCCAAATCTTCAATGGAGTAAATGTCATGGTGCGGCGGCGGCGAAATCAGAGTCACGCCTGGTTTCGATCCGCGCAACTTAGCAATATATTCACTCACCTTTGGCCCAGGAAGCTGGCCGCCTTCACCCGGTTTTGCACCTTGCGCGAGTTTAATCTCGATTTGCTTGGCACTCATCAAATACTCCGGCGTTACGCCAAAGCGTCCCGATGCCACTTGTTTAATCGCCGAACTCACGGTATCGCCATTTCGCAATCCCTTCAAATGCGGGAATGTAGCCGAAACCCCATCCGTCACGTCATACACCGGACGATAACGAATATCTTCCTCGCCACCTTCACCAGAGTTAGACTTCGCGCCTAAACGGTTCATCGCGATCGCCAAAACCTCATGGGCCTCACGAGACAACGCACCCAAGGACATTCCACCCGTAGCAAAGCGTTTACAAATCTCCGTTGCAGATTCAACAGCTTCTAGGGGAATCGAGGCACGATCGCTATCTAGATCCAGTAAATCTCGCAGTGCCGTCAAAGGCCGATCGGACATGTACTTCTGATAAAGCGCATAGTGATCGTAATTTTTATCGGCCACCGCCTTGTGCAGAGACTTGGACATTTCAGGACTGTTCATGTGATATTCGCCGCCCGGACGATATTGCACAAAGCCATAGTTTTCCAATTTCTTAATGGCGATTTCGGGGAATGCCCGCGTGTGGAAGGATAGAATTTCGTTGGCCAAATCTTTTAACGTCAAGCCACCCAATCGAGATGGAGTGCCATAAAACGCTGTATTAAGCAAATCGCCACCAATGCCGATCGCCTCAAAAATCTGCGCCCCGTGATAGCTCGACAGCAGCGAAATTCCCATCTTCGACAAGATTTTTAGGAGTCCATCTTGAATTGATTTACGGAAATTTTCCTGAGCGCCGATCAAACTGATTTTATTCAGCTTGCCTGTTTCCATCAGCTTCTGAGTACGCGCGGTCGCCCACCAATGACGAACCGCTTCCAAGGCAAGGTAAGGACAAACAGCACTCGCACCATACCCAACTAAACAAGCAAAATGGTGCGTACTCCAAGCCTGAGCCGTATCCGCAATAATAGAAGCGTTCATCCGCAAACCTTGACGAATCAAGAAGTGATGAACCGCACCAACCGCAGCTAGAGGCGGAATGTAGCTCATTTCATCCGTGAGCTGAGTGTTGTTACCATCTGCACCAATCCGATCGCTCAGGATCAAAATTTCTTTACCATTACGCACCAGTTCAGCCGCATTCTCGCAAAGTGCAGTCAGCGCGATCGAAAGACCATCGGGACCAGACGTAATGTCGTACAACGTCGAAAGGGTCGCGGCTGGAATTTTGCCCTGTCTGATGAATTCCAGTTCGGTATCAATCACCACGGGTGACTCTAGTACCAAGGTCCGAGCTAGGGCTGCATTGGGTTCTAGCAGATTTCCCTTTGCTCCGAGACTCATGGTCAAGGACATGACGAGCTTTTCCCGTAGGGGATCGATCGCCGGATTTGTCACCTGAGCAAATCGCTGTTTGAAGTAGTTGTACAGCAAGTGAGGTTTAGCCGACAGCACAGCTAACGGCGTATCATCGCCCATGCAGAACGTCGGTTCTTTACCCTGCGCACCCATTTCATTAATGATCATGTCTACATCTTCAGCGCTGTAACCAAATGCGGTTTGAAGACGCAAAAGAGACGCACTATCACAAACTTCCTTCTCGCCAAATGACGAAGGTTGAAGTGTTTGGCTATTTTCACGGAGCCATTCGCCGTAGGGATGTTGACGAGCGATCGTCTTTTTGAGATCCCAATTTTTTAATATAGTCTTGTTCTCTAAATCAAATGCAATCATCTCTCCAGGCCCAAGCCGACCTTTTTCAATTATTTCCGACTCATCCAACGGCACCACGCCAGCTTCCGATCCCACGACAATATAGCCATCACGGGTAATCGCATACCGAGCCGGACGCAAGCCATTACGATCGAGGGCCGCACCTACCATTTTGCCATCGGTAAAGGCCAACAACGCCGGACCATCCCAAGCTTCCTGAAGTCCGCTGTAATAGTCATAGAAATCAGTAATTTCGGGATGCTCCAACAGCGCAGGCTGATTTTTATATGCTTCCGGTACCATGATCATCAACGATTCCATGGGACTCCGCCCCGCCCGCACCATGACTTCACAAACATTGTCCAAGGTGGCCGAATCGCTGTTAGCCGGATTAACAATCGGCTTCAATGCTTCAATCTGCTCCCCAAAAATTGGATGGGCAAGACTTGATTCCTTGGCCATGGTCCAATTGATATTGCCTAGCAGCGTATTAATTTCACCATTGTGACCCAGCAATCGCATGGGTTGTGCCAACGGCCACTTAGGTAAAGTATTGGTGCTGAAGCGTCGGTGATAGACAGAAAAACTGCTGGTGTAGTCGACGTTCTGTAAGTCTAAATAAAATGCTCCCAAGATTTCCGATCGCACCATACCTTTGTAGACAATGGTTCGGCTAGAGCAAGAACAGAAATAAAACTCAGGAGACTCTATTGCTTTCTCCACTCTTTTACGAGCAATGTAGAGTTGCTGTTCAAGCTCATCGCCAGACTTGGAAGATGTGACGATCGCTTGAATAATGCCCGGAAGGTTTTCCAGAGCTTGACGGCCCAAAAACTGGGGATTCGTCGGAACACTACGCCACCCGATCCAGCTTAATCCTTCTTGAACGAAGATTTCTTCTACCGTTTTTTTTGCAGCAGACGCGATCGTCTCATCTTGGGGCAGAAAAATCATCGCAACGCCCGTATTGGCAGCAGTCAAGCTTGATTTCCCTGAGTTTAACCCTAGGGAAGTTACCCATTGATTCAACAAGTCCCAAGGCAACCCCAACATTACCCCCGCGCCATCGCCTGAGTCTTGGTCGGCACTACAACCGCCTCGATGTTCCATACATCCCAAGGCAATCAGCGTCTTCTGCACCAAATCATGGGTAGAACGGCCTTGCTGAGCGGCGATAAACCCGACTCCACAGGCATCTCGCTCTTCCACCAGCCAAGGCTGTCCGGCAAATCCGTTACTTTCTGTAGCAAAGTTTTTAGAGACCGAAGTGCCGGAAACTTGAACGACAGAAAGCAATTGATCCGATGCGGGATGGCGCAGTGTGGAGGATGAATTACGATCGTTAGCGGACTGACTACCCATGACGTGGTTCATTGCGTTCATTTCTGAGAGAGGTTGGACTGAAAATTCAGGTGATGGAGAATTAATCCATCAAAGTAAAGTGCCTAGAGGGTTAGGACTTGGTGTGATGCAGAGACAAGACCGATCAAAAGAATAGGGTGCTAGCTCAAAACTAGCAAGCATCAACATTTTCAGAAATCGGGCTTTTTCGTGTAGATTAATCTGCGTCGGCGAATTATTTGCAAACAAGCCGCATTCAGTGACCAATTTAGGATAAGTTCCTAGAATTGAGGTCTAATCACAGAAAAACTACATCTGCATCTATCGAAAATGCATAGAGTATAGAGTTCTATAGAGATTATCAACTTCTGACAATCCCTAAATTATAACGTCCCAAAAATCCTATGCGACTTCCCCTTAATTCATTCTGGCAGCTTATGCTTGTTGTTGGATCATTTCAGTGCTTTACGAGCATTTTGGGCAGTCAATCTACACTCAAGCCATTGATGTTTAATCCATCTATGGCAAATCTGATGGTAATTGGATCCGTCTTGGTTCCAATGGGCGTTCTGATGAGCATTCCAGCGATCGCCTCAGCAAAACCATCTCTTGTTCGCCCAAGTATTCCCGTTTTTCCAGCCGTTCCCAGCCGTTCTTCTGCCCCGATTCCGATCGCTCCTCCGGTTCGTCCGTCTCTTCCCATCCGCCAGAATTTATCCTCAGGATTACAACCCCAAATCTTACTCAACAACCAGGTCCATAATCTGCCATGGATCCAGTGGCAAACTGAAAAAGGATTACGCATTGGGGTTCCGGACGGGACAATACGTCAGCTTTTCGGAGTTGATTTTTTAAGTACCGACGATGCCACCCAACAACCGATCGCTTGGTTCAGTGACGATCGTTCGACTGCCCTACTGCCCGTAAAATTTGTTTCCCCCGATCGATACCTAGACATTACAGATTGGGCCAAATCGCTAGGTTGGCAACTAAAACCCCAAGCCCAACAGCTCACCATCACGACTCCTACTAGCAATTTAACTCAACTCATTCAGGTGGTTCCAGAGATCCAAAGAGGTAAACAGAAACAGGTCCCATTGATTCCTACCGAAATTTCTCCCGTTCTAGAGCTTCCTGGAACCGATCGAATAGTTTTAGAACTCGATCGACCAACTCTGTTTCAAGTTGATCCCCGAAGCCAAGATTGGACGCTGCGTCTAAATAGTCAGGTTAATCCAGCCACGCTTGCCCTGTTTAAACCAAAACCCAGTCAGAAAATAGCCTCTCTTTCTTTTCAATCAGAGGGCACTCAAAGCATTCTAAAACTAGGGATTCCCCTCACGACGCGCCCAGTCGTCACAACCTTGTCAAACCCGCCGCGCATTGTCATTGATGTTGGCGTTGCATCACCCCGAACCCAAAGTATTCTCTGGCAGCCTGGAATGAAGTGGCAGCAACAGTTACTGACGATCGGCAACCAGTCTTTCACGGTCATCTCCTTTGAAATCAGCCCTAAAAGTCCAGGACTAATGTTGCGGCCAATCCTGCCCAATTCTGTGGAACTGGCTGGGATTTCACCCTTAATTAAGACCGCTCAGCAGTCGAAAAGCGTCTTGGCGATGAATGGAGGATTCTTCAACCGAATTAATCAACTGCCATTAGGTCTTATTCAAATGGACGGTCAGGTAAAGTCGGGACCGATTCTCAACCGAGGGGTGATGGCCTGGGATCGAGCGGGAACGTTTGAATTCGATCGATACAGCCTTCAGGAAACTGCCACAATAGGGAAACAATCTTTCCCTCTGACCCACTTAAATAGTGCCTACATCCAAGCCGGAATTGCCCGCTACACTCCCGCTTGGGGTAACAGCTACAGCACCCTTTCCGATAATGAAATTGTCATGGAAGTTGTTGCCGATCGCATCACCACTCAGACTCCAGTCCCGACGGCTGGAACCAGTATTTCAATTCCACCCAATGGCTATCTGCTGACCTTCCGCTCCAACAAAACCGCCGCTGCCACCGTAGCGCCCCGATCGACTGTCAGCCTAGCCATTGTGCCGAGTAATCCTCGCATTGCGGCATTTCCTTATGCCCTCGGCGGCGGCCCGTTGCTCATCAAAGATCGGCAAGTAGTTCTAGATGCAGCAGCAGAAAAATTCAGTCCCGCGTTTATTCGAGAACGGGCGGCTCGGAGTGCTGTTGGACGGACTAATACAGGAAATCTTCTGATGGTTGTGGTCCATCCTGCTATCGGGCGAGGGGGCGCGACATTGCTGGACATGGCCCAAATTATGCAGCAGCTCGGGGCGATCGATGCCCTCAACTTCGATGGCGGTAGTTCCACAACATTGCACCTCGGAGGACTAGGCGGACAAATTCTCGATCGTCCCTCACGTAGCAGTGCCAGGGTCCATAATGCGATCGGGATATTTAAAGAGTGATATAACCAGGTTCGCGTCAAACTTTTCACATCCATCGGTCATTGAATGAAAGTTTTATAAACCTCTAAACAATTATATGGGCAGAGCCAAGTCCCCTCTGATAGGTTGGGACTGAACTAGCGATCGACAAACCTAGTGGATTTCCCATGCCATAAGCAGTAATCCTAGGTTTTCAAGAAGTGAGTCCACACTTAAATCCAACTCTGAAAGACTTTTGAACAATATCGTAGGAGATAAATACCATGGCTCAAATTCAAGAAATTTCACAAGCACCGACACTAATCCTCACGCCCAACGCCTTTAAAGGAGTCGCAGCCACCGAGCTTCGGCCTTGGGGTTCCTTCACTATTTTAGAAGAAGGTCGCGGCTACAAAATCAAACGCATTGAGGTCAAACCCGGCCATCGTCTGAGCTTACAGATGCACCACCACCGCAGCGAACATTGGATCGTCGTTGCTGGAACCGCCCGAGTCTG
>JAJAYH010000164.1 GCA_026786325.1 Alkalinema sp. CAN_BIN05
CCGTGATGAAGTGACGGACTATTACGAAAAGCCACTTGTTGATATGAGTATGGCTGAGTTTTTACATTGTCTCAAAGATTGTTGGGCGACCTATGGCTGGGGCAAGCTAGAGTTTGATCAAATGCACCATCAACGGGGTTTTATTATTCTCCGTACCACCAATTCAGCCTTCGCAAATAGCGCTCCAGCGGACTATCAGGTTCCAGCTTGTTCTCTTGAGTCGGGTGTATTATCGGCATTCTTTAGCCAATTAGTCGGGCGTGATTTACATACCATTCAAACCACTTGTGAATCATTAGGCGACACCTGTAATACATTCATTGTAGGCACCCGCAGTCGCCTTGATGCCGTAGAGTCGATGATCGAAAAGCGGGACTCCCATGACTCTATTATGACGCTACTTTGCGCTTAGAGAAATTCTGTGAGTGCTTATCGGAACTTGAAACAGTCTCGTCTCACATTCCGCCGATCGCAATATCGTTTGTTGGGGTTAGTGGGACGAGGTCAGTATGGCAAAGTATTTCTTGGGGTTCATCGGGCCACCGGATCACTTTTTGCCTTAAAAGAACTAGATCAAGATAGGTTCCCAACTAATCAATTCCTGCGGGAATTACGATTTTTGGTAACATTGCAGCACCCAAATATTGTCACATGTTGGGCTTGTGATTATTGGATGAATCACCGCTATTTGGTGACCGATTACTGTGCGGGTGGTACGTTGCGGCAGTTAATGGAAAGCCGTGCCAGTCTGAGTTTGGGACAAACTGATTACTCCCCGCATCATTTACTTACTGCATTGTCATTGATTGAAGGCATTTTGTCTGGATTAGCCCATGCCCATGATAAAAATATTATTCACTGCGACATTAAACCAGAAAATATTTTGCTTGATGTTCGATCCCAGAGTATGGTGCCACGGATTGCCGATTTTGGCATTGCACGACTTGTTCAAGACCTAACTCAATCAGCGAAAACCTTTGGTACTGGAATGAGCGGGTCGCCAGCTTATATGGCCCCAGAGCGATTTTATGGACAGCATTCAGTAAGTGCTGATTTGTATGCAACGGGAGTGTTGATGTATGAATTGATTATGGGCAATCGGCCCTTTTCAGGAACTCCAGGAGCGTTGATGCAGGCTCATCTTAATAATATTGTTTGGCTCCCAGAATCACTACCAGAATCTTTAAAGGTGATATTGCTACGATCGCTCGCAAAAGTACCGGGTCAACGCTATCGCAATGCAACTGAAATGCGAAAGGCTGTGATGGATGCGGCTGAAGAGATCAAAAAACATACGACAGGTCACGATGTCATTTTAATTACTATCCCTGGAACATTACCAATTTTGAGGTTGAAATGTTCTAGGAATGAATCTATACCACGTCCTCTTCAGCAATTACTAGTCCAACAGCGATCAAATGGTGATTGCCATCCTATCGATACAATTTTATATCGAGTTGAATCAACAAAAGTTCATTTTTACCGATTAAACTCCCCAGACATCGACAGTGGCCCGTTAAAATCACATCGATTTTTAGATGATATTCATCAAGCTTGGGGCAGCGCGATGGGTTGTTATATTGCTACGATTTCTCATTTGTATTACTGCGATGAAGAATGGTTAAGACCTTGCTTGCCGGCTTGTTTGACCGAGGCTATTAATGGCGACTTTATGTCCATTGATCCGATGGGCCATTGGTTTGTTCAATTGAGTTCGATCGCTGAATCACAGATTGAATCACAGATTGAATCAAACAGTGAATTCCAGCTTCAATTATTTTTTCCTGAGCAACGTCAACCCCGCTGGACGCGATCGCTGACTCTACCTGTGGGACAAAAAATCCAGCAAATCCAGGCGATCGACTCTCGGCATTTTGTTGTAATTTCTCAAGCCGACTCTCAGGATAAATTTTTAAAGGCATCCGCTAGTCTTCGTCTTGAAATTTGGAATCGGCGCGGCGATAGGCTCGGCCATATGTCTCTTCAGGTGTCGGTTCAACGTTTTTGGCCAACGTCCCGCCCCCGACATTTGATTGCAACGGAGCAACATTCTCCTCAGTCATTGCTATTCATTTCGCTTCAACCCTTACAAGTGCGCCGTGTAGAATTGCCCTTTGAACCCAAAGTAATTGCGGTGATGGAGCGGGGCTATTTAGTGATTGATCAATTAGGCAAAGGGATTCTATTGACTAATGATGGAGAAGCAATAGCTCACGTGACATTACCCGAAAACCCGACGGCTGTAGTGGTGATTGACAATAGGATTCTATTGATTTCTACTTGGTCAAAAGGGATAGGACATTTGATGGAATTTAATATTGAACCCTTGCAGGATCTGCTTTAGCGGCTTACTTTAACGTAGTACGGGAAATGCAAAGAAATAACGATTAGATCTACCGTTTAAGATTCCCCAACAAGCACGAATGGCCATTATGATTTGTCCGATCGCAAGCATTAATATTAATACTCCTAAACTCCAAGTAATCCAAACAGGACTTTCGGGTGGGGGAATTAACCGATCGAGCCATTCGACTAAAGTGACGCTCATGGTTAACCAAATGATGCAGGAAATTAACCAGTTAAAGGCATTGATTCCGCTCCGATAAACGAGTTTGTCAGGATGGCGCACATGGTCGGCAGTGGGATTGAGATTGATTAGAACGATCATTAGTGGCATCCAAATAATCAGTAAAATGGCGACCAGAACAATGGCGACCAGCCATGCCATGCCCGTAAAATTTGCAGAATGATCCCAGTCGGCAGCGATCGCCAAGCTACCTAAAAACATGATGTTGCCTAGGTGCGAGTTCCCAACCCCCAGCGCTAGACCAGAGGCGATCGGAATCCACAATAGCGCCACAATATGACAGGCAACAGCGTTGAGTTGAAGATTTAGATGCATCTCAATGGGGACGGTGCGGGGGTGAGTGTCTGGGATATAATCCAGAATATAACTAGAATTTGGATCCAATGGCCAGGATTTCTACTTTAACTTACGATCGCGGCACGTTGATCCTACATCCACCGCCCAAAGGTAATGCCTGGGTGGAATTTGCAACGTGGGACGATCGGATTGAAAAATTCAGAATTCCGGCGATGCGGTACCGGGAATTGGTGGCGACGCTGAACCGATCGGGCACGGAAATTGTCGATAAAGCCCGAAACTATCAAGAATTCGAGCTTATTCCCGTCGTCGAACGTCAGCCCTATCCCCACCAATCTGAGGCGTTAGTTGCATGGAAATCAGCGAAAAAAACAGGCGTAGTAGTATTGCCAACGGCGGCAGGTAAAACCTATTTGGCCCAATTGGCAATGCAGGAAACGGGGTGCAGTACGTTGATTTTGGTGCCGACCCTGGACCTGATGCATCAATGGTATGCGACGTTGTTAGCAGCGTTTCCAGATGGCGACATTGGTCTATTGGGTGGTGGGTCTCGCGATCGTACCCGTATTTTGGTCTCGACCTATGACAGCGCGGCGATTCATGCGGAAACCTTAGGGAATTTGTATGGATTGCTGGTGTTTGATGAATGTCATCATTTACCAACGGATTTCAGCCGGGTGATTGCTGAATTTTCCATCGCGCCCTTTCGATTAGGGCTTTCTGCAACACCTGAGCGTAGTGATGGGAAACATGCAGATTTAGATCTTTTAATTGGTCCAGAAGTCTATCGTAAAACGGCTGAGGAGTTAGCGGGCAATACACTAGCGGAGTATGAGCTATTACAAATTCGAGTCACATTATCTGATTCGGAACGCGATCGCTATGATGAATTAATTAAAATACGAAATGAGTTTCTTCAGCAATCTAAAATTTTCTTAGGAA
>JAJAYH010000165.1 GCA_026786325.1 Alkalinema sp. CAN_BIN05
ATTCAGTACAGCTTGATTGTTGGTGGTACTGGTCCTTTGGACGAGTGGGGAATTGCTGGTGCGCGTGAAGTGTACCGTTCCTTGGCTCTTCCAACGGCTCCTTATGTTGCTGCAATGCAGTACACCCGCGATCGTGCTTGCGCACCTCGTGACATGTCGGCTCAAGCGTTGGTTGAATTCCGCGCTTTGCTTGACTATGTAATCAATTCCCTTTCCTAGTTCTTCTAGGGTTGCGGGTTTGTTCATAACCTAAGACTTACATCATGCGCTGTTTCTGGCTTTGGCTGGGAATGGCGCATTTTGTTTGGATCCCGCTAATCCTGCGATCCCCCTAACCCCCTTAAAAAGGGGGGACCGGAGTTTGAATGGAAAATGCAGAATTGAGAATGCAGAATTCAGCTTTATTTTCATAGTCCCCCTTTTTTGTGGCGTAGCCTGCCCGAAGGGCGTAGGGGATTTCGGGGGATCGAGTCTTTCATAGTAATAAAAAAAAATTCAAAGGTCCGCTGAGATTTTGTGGTTTTGTCTAAGATTTTTAAGGGAGGTCTGAGGAGAGGCATGAAAACAACACTTCATTTCATAACCACCACCACCGCCGCAGTTTTAGCTCTATTTTGTGCCGTGTTAGCCTACCAAAATGCAGAGCCCGTGAAGCTTAGCTTTTTCCTGGCCAAGTCTATTTCACTCCCATTAGGCTTTGTTCTGGTAAGTTCGATCGCCCTTGGTCTCGTCATCGTCCCCATTCTGATTCCATTGCTTCGACAACTTGTTAAACCGCAGCAGATCAATCAGTCTCGACGTAGATCCAAGACCAATGTGTAATTCATCATGTCCGATCGCCCCCCCGAACCCAATGACGAAACCCTGTTACTCACCGAGAAACAGCGCACCATTGCTCCGTTGAACCAATCTTCAATGGGTAGATCTACTACTGCGATCGATCCTATTTCCACTATCAAACAATGGTCTTGGGCTTGGACCCTGCCAGCGCTGGGATTTGCGATCGGGGCGGCAACCGTGACTACTTGGAATCCATTAATTCTGCAAAGCACCGATCGGGATGCCCAGAGTCTATTGCATCGGGCAAAAGTGATTCAGTTTCCTACGCCTGCGCCTGAAAATGTGGTGATTGTGGCGATCGATGACGATACTTTAAATCAACTAAAACAAACTCCACCGCTTAAACGTCGGCTCTATGCGCAGGTGATCGATCGGTTAATGGGGGCGGGTGCGAAGGTTGTGGCGGTTGATATTGTATTTGATCAGCCCAGCCCAGATAGTATTGCGCCCGATAATTTGGCCCCAGATAATTTGGATTGTGCCAACATTAATCAAAATAATCTTTCAAACGACGATCGTCTCCTGCAACAGACCATTAATAAATACCGCGATCGTCTCGTTCTCGCGGCTCAATACGACATTATTAACACCGCCAATTGGCAACAAACCCAGCTCACGTTACCCTACTGTCCTTTTCAGGCCGCCACGATCGGCACCATCAATTTCCCCACCGAACCCGACCAACGGATCCACAAATTTGGTAATTATTTAAATCTACCGAATTTACAAAACACCGACGACACTACACCGCTGACCTTTGCTGATGCCTTATTGAAGAAAGCGGGTGTTGTAAATAATGTGAACCCTAATCCACAGGATATTCCTTTTCTCGGATTGCCAAATCAGGCATTTGAGGGCCAAACCATTCCGATGTGGCATATTTTATCGGACGACAACTGGAATAGCGATCGGTTAAAAAAAGGCGCTTATTTCAAAGACAAACTCATATTAATTGGATCGACAGCCACCATTCAGGGTGATATTTTACCCACCTCTGTCGGTCGTATGTTTGGCATCGAACTTCACGCCATGGCCACTGTTGCCCGGTCACAGAATCGAGATCTGCGATCGGCCTTAAGCTTGCCTTGGCAGAATGGGGTACTAGTATTTTTGATTGTTTTATCGCCCTTATTATTACTCAGCCGTGAAAAAGGTATTCGTCGTCCGCTGTGGATGGTTCCCCTATGGCTAAGCTTAACGATCGGCCTGTGGTTATGCATTGGCTATGGCAGTTTGGCGATACTGAGATTGCACTTACCAATAGTGGTCCCTAGTCTCAGCCTTAGCCTTGCGGGATTGCTATACCCATTGCTCCGGTTGAACACCGAGAGGCGAACTCAACGACAATTACGCAGCACCCTCAAGCGCTATGGTGGCTCACCACTCGTCCAACAAATTATTGGGCAGCAAGAAGATCCGAGCCTGCGGAATATTTTTCAAGAACGTCAAGATGAGTTGCAGGGTAAACAACTGGGCGGACGGTATGAAATTATCAAAATCCTTGGATCCGGTGGATTTGGTGAAACTTATACCGCCCATGATATTCAGCTTCCCGGTAAACCCGTCTGCGTGGTGAAACATTTGCGGCCCCGCAGTGATAGCCTGAGCCATTTGGCCCTAGCGCGTCGGTTATTTGAACGCGAGGCATTGACCTTACAAGAATTGGGACGATACGATCGGATTCCACAGCTTTTGGCTTTTTTTGAAGAAGGACAAGAGTTTTATTTAATTCAACAATTCATTCCCGGAACGCCTCTGAGTCAAACCATAACCTTAGGCCGCCAGTTGCCCGAGGCCACAGTGATTACCATTTTGCTGGAACTGCTAACCATTTTGAACTTTGTCCATCACAACCAAGTGATTCATCGCGACATCAAACCCAGCAACATCATCCAACGATCGAACGATCAACGCCTTGTCCTGATCGATTTTGGAGCTGTCAAAGCCCTCGAAAGCCTCCCCGATCCTGATGAACCCTCCGATCTCACGGTCGGCATCGGCACTCAAGGCTACATGGCCCCCGAACAACAATTGGGGAATCCTCGGCCCAGCAGCGATCTCTACGGAGTCGGTATTCTCGCTATGCAAGCGCTAACGGGACTGCCCGTCCGCCAACTTTTGCCTGATCCCGATACCAATACGATCGCCTGGGAAACCTACGCCACGGTTAGCCGTCCACTGGCTGCGATTGTCAATCGTCTGACCGCCCATAACTATAAACAGCGCTACCAAACTGCCACGGAGGCATTAACCGCGCTTCAAAATCTCATGCCTGACAGTGCTTTGATGTCTCGCTTATTGGATATAGATCTAGACAACAGCCAGGATCTCGATGTGCCGACCCAGCTCTGGAACCCGGATAGTCAAGCCGCAGCCTCGCTTCCACCCACCGAACAACCGCCTACCAATCGGATTTATCAGGAATGATAATTTAATAAGATCGACAAATAGATTCTATAAAGCGGGTTGGCTAAACTCTCAATTTAGAACAAATGATTTGATTGCGATAATGTAAGCGATCGTCCCCTCAAACGTCACAGTTTGTTTCAACAGACGAATTACAAATAATTGTCGAATTGTCTCAATTTCAGTTTGATCTAAATACTCGCAGAGTTGTTGAATATAGGTTGAGTTTGCCCCAAACCATCGATCGGGACAGTGCCGATTCCCAAGTTCAAATATACCAATGGCTTGGCTAAGGTCTCAATCGGCTGAGCGATCCATGTGGTTTTCCCACACCAAGGGACTCAGCCACTAGGGCAATGTTCAAGGGCTGTATCAACGTTCCAGTCATTTTGAGTTAAGGGGCTTCGAGTTCTAAAACAGATGTAAATTTCCCATACTACATACATTAACCCGGCACCAAAAGAAAGTGTATTGCGTAATAGAATGAGAGACCCAGAGAGTTCACTATGGACACCCCTGATGCTCGAATCCTATCGATTGAGACCCAAGAGTACCTTCGCCAGCAAGCCATTCGGTTGTGCCTAGAAGGGAAACAGAACAGTGACGGGCATCTGCTTTTGTTTGTGTTAGAGTCCAGCATAGTTTTCCTCCCACGGGTACCCAGGGAAAATAAATAGGTACAATTATGTCTATGGTTGATATAAATTTATTTGAATTGATAATCAGTCACAGATAGCTTTTAATAATATTGTTCATAGCTGATATTGAAATCAGTTTTTCTCAAATCCAAAATTCAGAGAGATATTTTATGGGTCGTATTGATGGATTTCTTGGTCGTCGTAACCTGCTCAAGTCTATGGGGATTGCTGGAGTTTCCTACGCTGCATCAGTTGCTTGCACTCCAAAAGCCGTAGTTACCGACGCAAACTCTGTAGCTACTAACCGCCCTTCGGCTGAAATTCCAGCAGAGATTGCTAAGCGTCCTGCGGCAAAGGATATGACTCCAGATGATGCGCTGAAAATTGTGATGGATGGGAATCAACGTTTCGTTGATGGCAAAACATTTCATCCTCGCTCTAGCAAAGAAATGGCCATTCAAACTGGTGCCGGACAGTTTCCATTTGCCGCATTTCTGGGTTGTGCAGACTCGCGCGTTCCGATTGAAACTGTATTTGACCAAGGCATCGGCGACTGTTTTGTCTGTCGTGTTGCGGGGAACATTGCTAGTCCTGAAACTGTTGGTAGTCTTGAGTTTGGAACATTGGTGCTGGGTTCTAAAATAATCTTAGTCATGGGACATGGGTCATGCGGTGCGGTGGTCGCAGCGATGGGTAGA
>JAJAYH010000166.1 GCA_026786325.1 Alkalinema sp. CAN_BIN05
ATCTTCAACAACTCATTACCGAACTCGAAACTCAACACCCTAATCTCAACACCGAAACCCAAGCCACTGAAATCGTCAAACAAAAACTCAACCAAATCCAAACTCAAAACCCCGATCGTTGGCAAAAAATCCGCGATCAAATGACTATTCTCAAACAACAATTGTTCAACCGTGAGCGTCACGCCCAAGCTCTAAAAGCTACGATCGTCGAAGTCACCAAAGCAAAATGGGAAGAGAGTTTGATTGTGAAAGCGATCGTCACCTACCTCGACAAATTTAGTGAAACCCCCGACAAAAGAGCCTAACCAGGAGTAACAACCATGGTCTTACCCCAACTCATCGCCACCCTCGACAAACTCTCCCCCGATCTCCAATCCGAGATTCTCCACTACGCCGAATACCTCGCCAGCAAACAACCAGACCAACAAACCCCAGAAACCCCACTCAAAAAATATCGCCAAGCCGGAGCCATGAAGGGCATGTTCACCATGTCCAACGACTTCGACGAACCCCTAGAAGACCTCAAGGACTACATGTAAATGACCATTCTCCTCGACACCCATACCCTGATCTGGTTTCTCGACAACGATCCTCAACTTCCCATCAAAACTCGTACCCTAATCGAAACCACCCCCACCGTCTTTGTCAGCATCGTCTCCCTCTGGGAAATTGCCATCAAAGCCAATATTGGAAAACTGTCCCTATCCTTTCCATTCAACACGATCGAACCCACCCTAAACAGCCAAGGCATCACCCAACTCCCTATCAGCTTCAACGATCTCGAAATCTATCTCAATCTCCCGTTACATCACCGTGATCCATTCGATCGAATCCTGATAGCCCAAGCCATGAACCACAATTTAACCTTCATCAGCAAAGACACCCAAATCACGCCCTACAAGATTCAATGTCAATGGGATTGACTTTACAAGATCTACGATCGAAACCAAAAACGATCGCCCCAATAGCAAAACCTCAAAACCCAAGCAACCCCCGAAGAAACTATTCTTCAACTGCTGACCCAACTACTGACCCCAAATAATCCACCTTCAGAAAATAGCATTAGCGACCTTACCCTCGAAAACGACCCACTGTTTGCCTTATTCGGTTGCATCCAGTCCAATATCCCTGATCTTGCCGATCGTCACGATCATTACATCGGACAAGCCCTTTATGAAGAAATGAACCGTGATGACTAGCACCTTCATCAATACCTCTGGTCGGGCTTGCCTCTTTGATGCTCGTCAACCCTCAAATCAAACCGCGATCGACCATTTTAAAACCCTCCGTAATAGTCGATCGCGCATCATCACCAGCAACTATGTCATTGCAGAACTCATCGCCTTATTCGACAGCCCATTACGTCTTCCAAGATCAACAATCTTCACCACGATCGACCCCAAAAATCACTCCCTGGAGCTTAAATCATGAAAGCGATGACCTCTGGTCGATCGTAAACCATCCAACCTAAAGAATACTCACAAGACACCCCAACGCTAATGTGTTTGGGATTCTAACGGGGATTGCGATAATGTTTATAGTGAAAACCCAGAAGGAGAAAATGTAATGGTTCAGCCAGTGATTTTAGAGAAGTTAGAGAAGTTATCGGATTCGCTGCAAACTGAGGTTTTGCATTACATTGAGTTTTTGTCTGAGCGATATACCAAAACTGATGAAGACACGATCGCGCCCCGTACCAAGCGCGGTGGATTGGGTAGCTTGAAAGGAAAAATTTGGATGGCGGATGATTTTGATGCGCCGCTTGAGGATTTGCAGGAGTATATGTAATGGCGCAATTTTTGATTGATACTCATGTTCTAATTTGGTACTTGGAGGATGATTCCCAGCTAAGTGCCAACGTCGCCGAAATCCTAGAGGATACTCGTCATAATCTCTACGTCAGTATTGTTAGTCTATGGGAAATTGCAATCAAGAGTGGATTAGGAAAACTCAAGCTGAAGATTGAATTTCATGATTTGAAAGAAGTCCTCAAAAGGCTATCGATCGAAATATTGTCAATTGACTTTGAGGACACTCAGACGTATTTGACTTTGCCGTTATTTGAAAATCATCGTGATCCGTTCGACAGAATCCTAGTGGCACAGGTGATGCGGCGATCGATCGCTTTAGTAAGTGGCGATAAGAAGTTTGATTTGTATGAAATTCATCGGGTGTGGAGATAAAACAAAAGATTATTACCTGACACCCTACAAGAAAACCGATCGAAGTCCTCAACCGACTTTACGAAATTTACGATCGAAACCAAAAACAACTTCCCGGAGCCTAACCCATGCAAATCACACTCGATCTCCCCGACAATCTAAAACTCAGCGAAACCGACATACGGACGGAACTCGCGATCGTCCTTTTCCAACAAAAAACACTTCTGATTGAACAAGCCGCAAGCTTAATCAACCTTGATGTCGATGACTTCTATCAACTGCTAATCGATCGACAGATCCTCACCCCACCCAGAGAACCCGACGACGATCCTGACGAACTGATCCTCGCCCATCTGCGAATCTCCTTACAACAAGCCTTTACTGGACAAACCATTCCCCTTTCTGAACTTTGGGAAGGAATCAATGGCTGAACTACCTAAAATTTCAATCATCGCCACCCCCGATTTCCAAACGCAACTTCGCCGATTTGCCAAACGCTATCGCAGTCTTCAAAGCGATTTACAAACTCTCTTTGCCGAACTCCAAAACGGGAATTGTCCAGGCGATCAAATCCCCGGCACATTCTACACTGTTTTCAAAGTCCGCATCAAAAACAGCGACATTCAAAAAGGCAAAAGCGCAGGCTACCGAGTCATCTATCAACTCAAAAACAATATTTGTATATTGCTTATTACCCTCTACTCAAAATCTGATGAAAGTAGTATCACCGCCCGTGAAATCCGCGCAATCATCGAAAGATTCGATAAACTCAGTGAAACCAGCACTCAGGAGCCTAATCCATAAACCCGATCGATTTGATATGCTAAATACAGTTAAGCAAACCGAACCCAATTAAATCCCATGAGCAAATTTACTGGCACCTGGCACATTAACGAAATGGACCAATGGGACGAAGACTACATCAACATGGAAGTTCAAGCCCACATCACGATCGACGAAAATGACAGTGGAAACTTTCAATTTGGTTTAGTCTGTGGCCAAATTGATGGCGAAATCGTAAAAGATAAATCTGGCGAAATTCTAGAATTCACCTGGGATGGAAGTTCTGAATGTGATGAAGCCCAAGGGAGTGGATGGATCAAACTAAAAACTAACGATACATTAGAAGGCAAAATCAAATTTCACCAGGGTGATCGTTCTCTATTCACAGCAACCCGTGCATAAAACAACGCTCAGAAATCTAACCCCTAAAAAACGATCGGCAGCCAAACCACCGATGACCTCCGGTCGGTCGTAGACCATCGCACTTAAACCACTAATCAATCAACCCCTATAATTCCTCTTTCGCCGGACGCAACAACCCCGGAACCACAACCGCCAAAACGCCCGACCCGAAAAACGCAATCACATTTCTAGCCAACGGCAACCAATCGGTCGTCCGAGTCACCACCGGACCAATCCCAAAGGCAAAGAACAAAATACCCCACAACGGCGACAAAATCAGCGACCACTGCCAAGAGAAAAACTGGCCTTCCTTCCGTGGCTGACCCGCAAACCCCGCCACAATTCCACCAACCGCCGACGAAATGAACGTCAAAATCCATTGTTCTTGAGGCAATCCCGGCACCACACTACAACCGCCCTTGCGCAAACATAATTCTAATGTCTCAATAGTTTGGATAATGGCCTGATCTTCACCATTGTCTGCCACAAAAAACTGATTTCCAAAGCGCGTCTGAAGCTCAATCCAAAAGGTCCGCGACAACAACGGATACAGTTGCTCACCCACACTAAAATTTAGAATGTTGCCGCCCCGCGCATCCGCCACCAACATCACACTCTTATCATCCAATCCCCAAAACTTCTTCACCGCACGCCCCGGAGTCCGATCGAACTGGGTCAATATTCGCAGTTTCCAGCCCGTTTCTTCCTCAAACTTCGTCAACTCCGCCCCCAGACGATCTTCCTGAACCGGGGTCAGCACCCGTGCCAAATCAATAATATTCGTGGGATGATCCGGCAACAAATCTGGATTCTCGTACGCCAGAACTGGACTGCACCAGAGAACAAGAGCCGCCAAAACCACACAGCACCCTTTCACCAAGGACTGGGACCATGCAAGAGAAGAAAAAAGTTTCATTCGGATAGAGGTCACGGGCGAAGGTTTACATTTATTAACAGTGGCTCTCATCTTACGAGGGTCGGTGATTCCCCGTCAACGAATCAACCCATCATCGCCGTCTACGTCCGCCTCTGGAAAACGATCGCCATGCTGCTGCTATTCCCACGACCAAGCTCTTCGTCCCCACATTTGCCCGCTCCACCTGATACTTCACCTCCGTCAAGCTCTCATCCACCTGCTTCACCACATGACTCGCATGTTCTAATCCCTCACTCATATCCTCCGTCAAATCCGAAAGCTCCAGTCCCGTCCTTCGCATCGCTTCTAGGGTTGGGGGCAGCTCACGAGACAGCAAGTCAAACAGCTTTTGCGCACTTTGGGCCGCCTTGCTCAGCTCCTGAAATGCAGGCACAGCCACAATCAACACCGCCGTCAAACTCATGGCGACCAGACATAGCGAGAGTCCTAACCAAAAAAGCGGATCCATTATTCATCGTCCACAGGGTAAGTCGTCGAGGTCGAGGATTTACGATCGGGAATGGTCGATCTCGGGGCATCTGCCTCCGATATCCGTTGACTGGCTTCCATACCCGCTTCTACTCCTGCCGCGATCGCCTCCTTAAGCCGAGTCAACGTATCATCCCAACGCTGGATAGCGCTTTCTGTCAGCCGATCGGTCTGGACCTGAACTACCACCGCAAGATCATCCGCCAGCTCAGGCAGTGCTTCTGCTGACTTTTTCAAAATGCGTCGGGTTTCATGGCCGGGACGCGGTGCCATCAATAGCCCAGCGATCGCGCCCGCCGCCGCACCAAACAGAATCCCACTTAAAAAACGACCAGAACGGTTGTTGGACATAGAAAGTTACGCCGTCATGCTATCGATTCCTACCAATCTTATCGTACTCGCCCTAATCATCGGATGCGCCGGGACATCGGTTTCTGACGATCGTTCCTAGGAACTGGATTAAACCGCTTTATTTGGGACCAACGCCGCTGCACATCATAAATTGAAGTCAAGAGTGCAGTCAAAAGCTGAAAAGCCGGGATCAATTGGAATTGCAATGACTGATGAAGATGCTGATAGTGCGTTTGAAGCTCGGCGAACGACGAATTTTGAATAGGGATTAGGCCATTTTGAAATGATCGCTCAGCTCGCATTAGACCTTCGTTCAGCCGAATCAACGATCGTCGCCATTGCAAAATTTGCGCTGCGGTCCAGAGGCAAAGTACACAGAGAAAACAATTGAATGTAATAACAAAAATAACAATGGGCGACATAAGACTATAAATGCTACGCAGAGCTATCAGTTTACCAAGCAATCCGACGATCGCAAACCTGAGAAATCATGTTTCATCTGATGAGTTAACAACTCAAAACTTATCGTGATCCTGTTGGATTTGTTACCCCGTTCATCAAGCATTGAGTTATGGTTGTGCCATGCAAGCTCAGAAACAATAAATAATTTTTACAGATTAAATCCACTTCTGACTAATTCAGGTGATTCTTATGTTTGATTCAAAGTCTGCCATCGCTGTACCCAGAACGATCCAAGAAGTTGCTGAAGCTGTTCGCATATTTAAATCTCGTGACTGGAGTGGTGAGGAACTCTATGAGCGTTGGCAAGCTATTCGATCGGCAACTCTAAACTTGTCTGATTTAGAATTAGATCGGGTTTCGGGCGGAGATAGTTATTAGCTACGGGAATATTAGGTAGGGGAATCCGATCGGATTGGGGTGGATTAAGCGGTGCCGAAATGTCGCAGAATATAGGGCACAAAAGCGTTCCAATCACCCCAATTTACTATGGCAACCGTTCTAGAACAGGGTAATATCTCGATCCATACCGAGAGTATCTTCCCCATTATTAAAAAGTGGCTGTATTCTGACCATGAAATATTCCTGAGGGAATTGGTCTCGAATGCTGTTGACGCGATGAAGAAGCTGAGCATGGTGTCCCGGTCTGGCGAATATGCCGATGATGCTGGGGACATGGAAATTACGGTCATAATTGATAAGAATAAAAAAACGCTGTCGATTTCGGATACCGGAATTGGGATGACAGCCGATGAAATTAAAAAATATATTAACCAAGTCGCATTCTCCAGCGCTGAAGAATTTGTCCAAAAATACCAAGCCACCAGTGACGAGCAAATCATTGGTCACTTTGGGCTAGGATTCTATAGCGCTTTTATGGTGGCTAGCCAAGTCGAAATTGAAACGCTTTCATACAAACCCGATTCCCAGGCCGTACATTGGTCTTGTGATGGTTCAACTAGCTTTTCCATCTCCGAGTCCGATCGGACTAAACGCGGCACCACAATTACGTTAACGCTGCTTGAAGAAGAGAATGAATATCTAGAAGATTATCGCATTCGCAC
>JAJAYH010000167.1 GCA_026786325.1 Alkalinema sp. CAN_BIN05
AAAATATCCTTCGATTTCGCGGTCTGGCGTACGGGGAAATAACGCTGATGACTTTCCATTTCCGTCACTGCAACTTCCGATGGCAATTCCAAAAAACTAGAATCAAACTGACCAATCACCGCCGACGGAAATTCCACTAAGTTCACAACTTCTTCTAGCAAGTCAGGATCGATCGTGGTCACACCGCCCACACTCGCACCTGCTGCTGTTGCCTCTCGCACAATCACCTCGCGACGACGATCGGGATCTACTTCAACAAAAGCACTGCGGAGGGTCTCGGCGTAAGACTCGGCAGTCGGAATCGAGATCCATTCAGGATGCAAGACTCGATGACCTGCTGAAATCCGATCGCTTTTGTAGGTAGCTTCTGCGCCATTGCTCAAAGTGACAGGCAACACATCAGCATCCAACATTGCCACAAGCCACTGCAACGGTCTGGAAAACTTAACATCACCATCGCCCCATCGCATCAACCGCTTTCCCTCAAGACCCATAACCCAAGTCGGAATTAGCTCCGTCAACAGGTCCGAAACGGGACGACCTACTAACCGCTTAGTGATGAAAATAAAATCGCCTTTTTCAGTCGATCGCACTTGAAAATCAGCAACCGACACGCCTTGTTTTTGGGCAAATCCTTGGGCGGCTTTGGTGGGTTCTCCATCTTTAAATGCAGCCTGAACGCTTGGTCCCTTCACCTCTTCCGTTTGGTCAGCCTGTTGTAGGGGCAGCCCCGTGACCAATACCGCTAACCGACGCGGAGTTCCATAGAATTCAAGACTAGTGGGATTGATCTGAAGATCAGCAAAACTCTTCGGAATCTTACGTCCCCATTGTTTCAACGCATCCGCCACAAACGACGCAGGGAGGTCTTCAGTTCCAACTTCCAACAAAAACGACGGCATAGTCCCAAATCGCCCGCAGCGGCAGAAAATAACTGGACTAGTGTACCTTGTTCTCAAGACTGGTGAGCGTTTAGCCTCAAGAATAGTAACCGTTTAGCCTGAATCTTTAGCCTCAATGGAGATTGAATGAAATCTCTTCTTTAAGTTCTGAATAGTCCACATGGGAAGACTTTGCCTCGGGATTGACCAGACGGGTTAAAACTTCTGAATGAAGCGGATCTAGGTTGCGATACCCATTGCTGACAAAAAAGAAAAATTCTGTGTTCCCCACCCGAACAAAATCTCCATCCTTCAGGCTAGCCCGGTTTTCGACCCGAACACCATTGATATAGGAACCGTTCATGCTGTTCAAGTCTAGGAGATGGAAACCCGCATTTCGCACGTACATCAACACAGCATGGTGCCGGGACAGCATTCGATCGCGCAGGGGAATCGCGGCTTGACGGTTACGGCCAATGCTCCAGGTCATTTGGGGCTGAAATAGAGTGCTGGAGACCTGATTACAAAGATTGGTGATGATATAGGCTTGCTGTCCTCGAATTACCCCTTGAACATAATGGGGTTGTGGCTTGACCAGATCCGCATCAATCTCTTGAGACCGATCGTGGCGAAAAAATGGGGAATCGACGCGATCGGTCCTGGCCCAATTGTGAGCCGCCGCCGATTTAAATTCAGTTGAATTAAAGGCAGGCGTTTCTTCCATGACAGACGTTTCGATCGGATTAATCAAGCTCTCATCTGTCCACAGCGCGCTATCGAGGGAGATTTTTGGAGCGTGCTCTTCCCAGTTGATCTCGCCGAAATCGACTGAGATGGGATGAACTGAGGTTTGTAGTGAATTCGGTTCTAGGTTCATTCGAGGTACTTAGCTCATTTCTGATGCGTTGGCCAACTTATTGAATAGAGTGCCCGTTTGTGAAGTTGGAAGTAACGTTTGTCTTTTAAGATGAAGAGCATTGAATGTTTTGAGAGTGTGCTTGACTTTGAATCCTTCGCGACCTGAAAATAACCGATCGAACCCCAATGATGGCCGTTTTCCATTGCGGCTCGACCGGGCGGCGATCGGACTAATTTCTGTGCTTACTGTACTGATTGTGGGACTGCTGCTGTTGGGCTATCGCGGCAAACCTCAAGTGCGATCGTTCAACTGGGCCGATCGACAAGTGGGTGCCCAAGATACGGCCCTAACGCTAAGTTTCAATCGTCCTATGGATCTGGGGAGCGTTGAGAAAAATATCAAGTTTTTTACAGGTGAAGATAAGGATTTAAAGCCAACTATAATTTCAGGCCGATCGAGTTGGTCCGGACGTAAACTTTTTTATACTCTCGATCGTCCGTTGCCCTACGGCCAGAGTTTTCAGGTGCGAGTTGAGGGCGGGCAAGATCGGTTTCGATCGGGCGATTATCACGAGACGATGCAGCCGTTTCAAGCCTCATTTAAAACCCGCGATCGGAGCTTTGCTTACGTTGGAGCGGAGGGCGAGGAAGAGGGGCGATTGGTGCTGTTTAATCTGACCCAAAACCAGAAAATAGTGCTGACACCCCCAAATTTAGTCGTGTTTGACTTTAAACCCTATCCTTTGGGCGATCGGATTTTGTTTTCAGCCACAGCCCGATCGGCTAATCCCGCAATACCGACATCCTTAGTTGAACAAGAGCTATACACTGTCAGTACCGGGCTGCGGATTAATACCCCCAGCGACGACGTTCCGGTGGTGGCCGATGCGAGGCAAGTGACTAAAGTTCTGGATAATCGTGAGTTTCAGCTTTTGAAATTCGACCTGTCAACCGATGGTAAAACCGCCGTCGTGCAGCGGGTCAACCGAAAAGACCAAACTCAATCAACCCCTTGGGTAATTCGCCTTAGCACCGAGCAGAAGCCGGAAGCCTTGAAATTTGACCAGCCGACAGGGGAATTTTTAATTACGCCGGATAGTCAGGCGCTGGTGGTGGCCCAAGGGCAAGGAATCGCGGTGGTGAATCTGGATCAAACATCAGAAAAGGAAGGCAAAAGCGAACCCTTGTCATTTTTACCCAAGTTTGGCAATGTGCTGGGCATGAGTGCGGATGGCAGTACGGCGGCAATGGTGAAATTTAATACCGACTTTACCCGATCGCTCTATCTCGTCAGCAATCAAGGGACCGAGACGGAAATCTTTAAAACCACAGGCTCGATTTTGAAGGCACAATTTTCTGCCAATCGCCGTACTCTTTATTGTTTGCTAACGGAATTAATCAGCGGCGAGCAATATGTAGAGAAGCCATACATCGCAGCGATCGATCTGTCAGCCATCCCAAAACAACCGATCAAAGCGGCCATTCAGCCACCATTTATTCATCCTCTATTACGTCTAGCGGATCAACGAGGAGTGCAGATGAGTCTGTCGCCCGATAACGTGGGGATCTTGTTGGATCAGAAGGTGCCTGCCATAACCCAAGACGGGAAGCCAACCCAAACCAGCCGACTGTGGTTGCTGCCCTTGGGCGAAGACCTGACGAAACCGATCGATCCCGTGGATTTAAATATTCCAGGACTCTTGCCTCGGTGGCTGCCCTAGGGAATTTCAGACGGCAGATTTAAGTGGCCATTTCAGGTGACGAGTAAGACAGATTATAAAAATAATATAAAAATAGTCCGAAGTTAATCCGAAATTAGCAGTTAATTTCGCCACATTTCCTGAACGATCGCTACAATGGTAGTACTCTTTTATCTATGAAACATGATCCGATCTATGAGTTCGCTTCCGATCGCCGGGTGCTTTCCAAACAATCGTTCTCTTGTACTGTCTATGGTTCTCACATCTACGTTTTTCCTATATTCAAGCGATGGATGAGATGCTGTACAACCTCGTGAATGGCCAGTGGATGTCTGGCACAGCCGTTGTTTTGCAGAGAAATAGTTTCAGGAGGACTAAACATGTTGCATAGAAAAATAAATCAAATTTGTACTGATGGTCGTGAGGTTTGGATTTTCCTCAGGGATCAGCAGCGCTGGATTGAGCGCGCCAGAGTCTTAGACGTTGAAGGTGATGTGATCACCGTGCGTTATGAAACTGAGGAAGAAGAAGAAGTCTGTTCTTGGGAAGAGATGATTCGGCTAGAAAGTATCGGATCCATAACCCAAAAACTAGCTTCTGTACCCAAGGGCGATGTGGATATTTTGGTTTCAGCCGAATGGCCTGAGGCGGAACAAATCACTAAATATCCGTCATCGGATTCTAGTTCAGACTAGTTGATTGGTTTTTATTAAACCTAAGTAGGGCGCAGCTTCTAAAATTGGAAGTTGCGCCCATTTTTATACGTTTTCAATATTAAGATCTCTCTTGCGAAATGGGGCCACAACACGGAGAACTGGGCTACCCTGATAATGACTCGGTATCAAAACCGATCGTATTTTTAACCCGTCTAGACTTAAATTTACTATTTATTATGAAGGCTTCCATCTCGGCTTCCCCCGCCCAGTCTCGTCAACTTCGCCAACAAATGGCCAACCCTGAAGAGACGTTGTCTTATGAACTTGGCAAAGCAGTACAAGAATTGCCACCGCTTTATACCAGATTATTGGCGGGGACCATTAGTGCGGTAGTGTTTGGGTCGATCGCCTGGGCACAGTTTAGCCAAATTGATGAAGTCGCGACGGCGGAAGGCAAGCTGATTCCTTCGACAGAGGTGCGGCCTGTACGATCGCTTTCCCCCGGCAGTGTTTCGAGTGTCATGGTGAAACCGGGCGACGCAGTAAAAAAAGATCAGGTCTTGGTAAAGATTGATCCCGGTACCAGCCAAACCAGCGTAGCCGGGATCCAAAAAGATATTCAAAAAATTGAAGATAATATTACGCGACTAGAGGCTGAAAACCAAGGCACGATCGCGTCTAATAATATTGAGCAAAATCAACTCGCCGCCGCCCGTCAACAAGATACGCAAAGTAAGCAATCGGCCGCCACAAATGATGCCAACAGCAAAAGGGCGGCGATCGATGAAGCCCAAGCTCGGCTATCACGGTTTCGTGAAAACGTCGAAAGTGCCCGCACCACAAAAACCAACGCGTTACAGTCCTTAGGGAGTGCTCAGAAAGCCGTGGAATTTGCCAAGGTAAGTCTCGCAAATGCCCAAACCAAAGAAAAGCGTTTGAGTGTTTTAAATGAAGGCCGCGCTGTGTCACACATTGAATATCTGAATGCGGTCGATCAGGTCAACTCCGCTCGGAACCAAGTCAACAGCTCGGAAAATCAAATTACGACCGCCAGCAACCAAGTCACTGAAGCCGATAACCAAATCACCACCCTAGGCCGCGAAATCGAAGCCCAACAGGCCCGCTTCGATCAAACCCAGCAATCCTATCAATCGGCTCAAAATGTCGCCGAAGGAATAGCCCCGCAACGCAAAAGCGAAACCCTCAGTCAGCTCATTCTTCAGCGGCAAGAACTCACCAAGAAAAAAGGTGAACTCGATCTCGCGAAAAAGCAACAGCAAGAGCGAGAAACGGTAAAAGCTCCCTTTGATGGAACAATTTACAACCAAAAAGTCACCCAAGGTCCGGTTCAACAAGGCGAGGAACTCCTATCAATTCTCCCCATGAATAAGGAAATTGTGATGGAGGTCAAAGTTTCAAACCGTGATATTGGATTTATTCGTCCCGGAATGAGGGCCAAAATTAAGCTGGCGACTTTTTCGTTCCAAGAGTTTGGCATTGTAGAAGGAGAGGTTCTCCAAGTTAGTGCAGATGGGGTGGTCGAGAAAGACGCTCAAGGCCGAGAATCTGGTCCGGTCTTCCTGTGTCGAGTCAAGCTCAGCAAGAATTCTGTGATGGTCAACGGCAAGGAAGTTGAGTTTTCTCCCGGCATGGCGGGCACAGCAGAACTGGTCATCCGGAAGAAAACTGTCCTTAGTTTTATTACAGAACCCATTACAAAACGACTGAGCGAAGCCACCTCGGTTCGTTAGGGTCATAAATCCCATACAATTAGTCTTGGCAGATTCGATATTCAATTTTTTTATGCGCATTCTTGCTCTCGTCCCTGGCGGAATTAGCGATCAGATTCTCTTCTTTCCTACGATCGAAGGTCTTAAGGCTAAATTTCCCCAGTCTCAGATTGATGTGGTGGTTGAACCGCGTGCTAAAGAAGCGTATGGCATTTGTAAGTCCGTTCGCGATACTGTGATTTTTGATTTCCAAGGTCGCAATAGTTTGGCGGATTGGGGGAATCTACTCGGCATGATTCGCGATCGAGAGTACCAGGTGGCAGTTTCCTTTGACGATCGCTGGTCTACCGGACTATTGCTCTGGCTGAGCGGAATTCCCACAAGACTAGGGGCAGCCGCTGGTCCAAGTGATCTGTACATGACTAGTTCTGTGGTGCTTGACAGCGCAAAGCAGTCTACGGCGAAACGATATTACAGTGTCTTGAAAAGCTTAAGTATTACGGCCCCTTGCCAAGATCCGATCGTCAACATTCCCGCTAAAGATTTGGAGTGGGCCGATGTCGAACGGCGACGGCTTGGAGTAAAGGCGGGCGGTTACGTCTTAATCTGTGGTCAAGGCGACGATACTCCGGCCAGCTACCCAGCGGAACAATGGCGCACGGTGATACAGGATTTTCAGAAAAAACAGCCAGATATGCCGATCGTCTTAGCAGATCGAGTTTCTGGCAAATGGATTAGTAGCTTGACCCAGAGCTTCCCCAGCCTCAAAGTTACAAGTCCCATAAGCTTGGGCCAAACGGTCGCGCTATTTGCAGGGGCGAGCTTGTCACTATGTTGTGAAGGGCCAGAAATGCACCTTGCCGCCGCATCGAAATCCTTTACTCTGGCGCTTTTGAGCAGTACATCTGACTCAAAGATATTGTTGCCTCAAACCGATCGGGTCATTGGCATTAAGTCACCCAGCCAACAAGTTTCAGATATTTCGCCATCAATGATTTTGGAAAAAATTTGGGGTGGTTAAATCCCATTAATAGAGCTGTAACCTTCAACATTGATTCGGGAGCAGTTCTATTAGCGGCCAGTATCATTTAATTGGCTCATCGCCACCGACACTGATCCCACTATTCCAAATTTTCGCATCAGCCAGATTTAAATTAACCAATGTTGCACCTCGGGTATCGGCGTTATAGGCGATCGACCGTTGTAAATTGGCATTGGTCAAATCCGAATACCGTAAATCTGCATTACTAAGCATGACTTCGGTAAGATTTGCATTCTTTAAAGTAGCTCCTGTCAAGTCTGCGCCTTCCAAATTTGCACCCGTCAGATTCGCGTCTTCAAGATTTGCATTGCGCAGATCCGCTCCGATCAAATGAGCATTACGTAAATCGGCCCCACCCAAATTACAGCTTGGACATTTTCCAGTTTCTAAAAGCTGACGGACAAGTTCGACTTGTTCAACAACTGGACGATTCGCGGCTTCTGCGGTTGAGCGTTGGATGTCACCGACTTGTAGCGTAAGACTTGTGGCGATGATGCCGACGAGCCAGAGTGAAATACTCCGGAAACTATTGAGGTGGGCCGATCGGACGATCGGATGCCTTGGGGTCATTATGATTGAATTCGTTGCGTTAGTGACAGTATTCAGAATCATAGAATCCTCGACCACCATTCAGGTTAAAGGGATTTATCCGAGCTAAGCATTGACAGATTTAAACAGTGTTTACCTCTCCATCTATCTCGGTCAACGCCTCTGATTACTCCTATTATCTCAGCTCTACTAATTATGCGGAGCGTCATTACACATATCGTTGGGAAGGATAACTAGTCATATTGCTTAACAATGCTCATGTTGAACAGCGTTTGAGACCATAAAATCCTGATTTGAACACCAATAACAACGATCGCCCATGAAAAATCCAGAATACAAACTCCAAGCCCTTCAAGGATCTGCATTTTATTGATAAGATTAAAGTCATATCGTAATAAATAGTTACGTGGTCTTTAGGAGCGTTCTCAAATGGCTGGCTTTTTCGGTCTGTTTAGCAAAAAAAAAGAAGAAGATTCTCAACCTAAGGATGCCTTTTTCCTCGACGATGAGTCGGCAAAGTCCATGGGTGATACGGAATACATGAAGGCCCCTAAGTCAATTCGTCGTACTTTTCCGGCGGGTGCTGGTGAAGACCATTTTGAAACAACAGTGACGGTTTCGGCTCTTAAATCGTCAACTAACGATAGCCGGAAAGACTTTACTCCAAAGCGTGTTGAGAAGCAGGTTGCGACCTCCTACACTCCGGCGACGAGTTTTTCTTCAGCATCGTCTTTTGGCAGTGCAACTCCCACGTACTCTGCGCCTCAAGCTCAAGCCCCGACGGAAAGCCCATCTGTATCCAACGAAGAGGCTCAAAAACGTCGTCAATCGGATGACAGCATGGACATGTTCCGAAACATGGCCAAAAAGATCAAGAGATAGGACGTACCGATCGATATGATCGACATTTCTAACTTTGGATAAAAATAACAGGGACTTGGAGGCCGAATTAATGGTCTCCATTTTTATGGCTATTGGCGCAGGAAAATCGGGATAGGATAGAGCTTGTCGTTCTTGCGCCACTCATGATTACCCAATCCGCTGCTCCAAAAATAATCGTACTTGATGACGATCCAACGGGATCTCAAACAGTTCATAGCTGCTTATTATTGATGCAGTGGGATGTGGAGACGCTACGGCTAGGATTGCGCGATGTGGCTCCGATTTTTTTTGTGCTGACCAATACCCGATCGCTCACGCCCGATAATGCCCGCGCTATCACTCGCGAAGTTTGCCAAAATTTACGGCAGGCGATCGCACTTGAACAGGTAAAAGATTTTTTAGTAGTAAGCCGATCGGATTCGACGTTGCGCGGGCATTACCCGGTGGAAACGGATGCTATTGCCGATGAACTCGGTCCATTTGATGCACATTTTTTAGTGCCTGCCTTTTTTGAAGGAGGCCGCACTACAATCGACAGTATTCACTATCTCAAAGTCAACGGAATCGATACACCCGTTCATCAGACCGAATTTGCCCAGGACTCTGTGTTTCACTACAGCCATAGCTATTTACCCGATTACGTCGAAGAAAAAACCGCAGGTCGGATTAAAGCCACCCAAGTCGATCGGTTTGTCGTGAAAGACATTCGGGCGGGCGTAATCGATCGGCTCAAAGCGCTAACGGATAATCAGTGCGCTTGCGTGGACGGCATTGTGCAATCAGATTTAGATCAATTTGCAGCAGATGTCTTAACCGCAGCGCAGTCGGGCAAACGATTTTTGTTTCGCAGTGCAGCCAGCATGCTCACGGCTCTAGCAAAACTGCCACCACAACGGATCGCCCCCGACGAAATGGCTGCCTACGTACGCTTTGGGAAACCCGGTGCGGTATTGGTCGGATCTCATGTTGCAAAAACCACCG
>JAJAYH010000168.1 GCA_026786325.1 Alkalinema sp. CAN_BIN05
CACTTTCAGTGGGTTCAACCATGACTGTTCCAGCAACTGGCCAAGATACAGTCGGCGGATGGAAACCATAGTCAATCAGACGTTTTGCAATGTCATCGACTTCGATTTCTGCCGACTTTTTGAATTCACGCAGATCGAGAATACATTCATGGGCAACCAAGCCATTTGCACCTTTATATAACACGTCATATTGTCCCTCAAGGCGTTTAGCAATATAATTTGCATTCAAAATTGCAATCTTGGTCGCATTGGTTAAGCCCTCACTGCCCATCATGGCAATGTACATCCAGGAAATTGGCAAAATGCTAGAACTACCCCAGGGAGCCGCTGATACCGCACCGATCGCCTGTGCACCACCCATTGGAATGATACTATGGCTCGGTAAAAATGAGGCTAGATGTGCGACGACTCCGATCGGACCCATTCCAGGACCACCGCCACCGTGGGGAATACAGAACGTTTTATGCAAATTCAAATGGCAAACATCTGCACCAAAGTCACCGGGACGACAAAGCCCCACTTGGGCATTCATATTCGCGCCATCCATATACACTTGGCCGCCGTGAGTATGAACAATTGTACAAATCTCTTGAATGCCAGATTCAAAGACACCATGGGTTGACGGATATGTCACCATTAGTGCGGCAAGATTTGCAGAATACTTCTCAGCTTTCGATCGTAGGTCCTCAATATCAATGTTTCCATCCACATCACAATTCACCGGAATCACTTTCATTCCCGCCATCACCGCACTAGCCGGATTGGTTCCGTGGGCAGATGTTGGAATCAAACAAAGATTACGGTGAGATTCTTTACGAGATTCGTGATAAGCACGGATGACCAGCAGTCCGGTATATTCACCTTGAGAGCCTGCATTCGGTTGCAGTGAGATTGCCGCAAATCCTGTGATTTCTGCCAGCCATTGTTCAAGCTGATCAAATAGGATTTGATAGCCTTCTGCTTGATTTACAGGTGCAAATGGATGGATTTGACCAAACTCCGCCCAAGTAACGGGAATCATTTCAGCCGTCGCATTCAGTTTCATAGTACAAGATCCCAAAGGAATCATGGCACTCGCCAACGACAAATCTTTTTGCTGCAAACCATACATATACCGCAGTAAATCGGTCTCCGATCGGTATTGCCCAAACACCGGATGAGTCAAATAGTCAGAACTACGCGGAAATCCAATTGAACTCGTCTCAACCTTGAGAATCTGTGCGTTCACACCAAAGATTTCAAACAAATCCAACACATCCCGATCGCCCGTCGCTTCATCAAGGGAAATGCCGATCGCAGTTGCATCCAATTTACGAAGATTAATCCTGCGGGCAACAGCAGCAGCCATCAACGCATCTGTCCGGTCGCCCGTTTCAATGGCAATGGTATCAAAATAAGTATTCGATCGCAGCGCAAATCCGCCTTTAATCAAACCCGTTGCGAGAGCTTGCGTCAAACCATGAATTCGAGTTGCGATCGCCTTCAGTCCATCCGGTCCGTGATACACCGCATACATACTCGCAATCACGGCCAACAATACCTGCGCCGTACAAATATTACTGGTTGCCTTATCTCGACGAATATGTTGTTCTCTAGTTTGCAAAGACAATCGTAATGCGCGTTCACCACGAGTATCACGGGAAACCCCGATCAATCGTCCTGGCATTTGACGTTTGTATACATCTTTGGTTGCAAAGTAAGCCGCGTGAGGACCGCCATACCCAAACGGCACGCCAAATCTTTGGGTATTCCCGACGGCAATATCCGCGCCCCATTCTCCCGGAGGTGTCAATAGCGTCAATGCCAAAATATCCGCAACGGCTGTGACTAATGCGCCGGACGCGTGGGCACGATCGCAAAATCCTTTATAGTCCGCAATAGAACCATCTGTCGCCGGATAGGAAATCAATGCACCAAATACAGAGGTCGCCGCAAAATCAAAGGTTTCTGCATTGCCAACAATGATTTCAATCTCCAACGGAATTGCGCGAGTTCTCACCACATCGATCGTTTGTGGATGACAGTTTTCCGCCACAAAAAACGCATTTGATTTCGTCTTCGTCACGCCATAACACAATGACATCGCTTCTGCCGCCGCCGTGCCTTCATCCAACAGCGACGCATTAGAAATCTCCATTCCCGTCAAATCCATCACCATCGTCTGAAAGTTCAGTAATGCTTCTAGACGACCTTGAGAAATCTCCGGTTGATAAGGTGTGTATTGTGTATACCAAGCCGGATTTTCTAAAATATTGCGTAAAATCACAGGCGGCGTAATGCAATTGCTGTAGCCCATACCAATGAACGATCGGAATACTTTATTCTTACTCGCGATCGCTTTTAAATCTGCCAACGCCTCATATTCCGATCGGGCTGCCTCAATTCGTAATGGACGTTTCAGCCGAATGGTATCCGGAACTGTCGCACTAATAAATTCTTCCAGCGAGCTATAACCCAACAGCAACGCCATCTTATGCACATCCGCAACGCAAGGTCCATTGTGACGGGATTCAAAACGATCGGGATGGGGAAACTGTATAGACTGCGTAGGAATTGAGGCACTGGGCGGTGAACTCATGTCAAAAGCAGTCGATTCCGACGTTTCCCAAGACGTAATGAGGGAAGAAAGGGGTTCAGACATGACTAAAAAACCTCAAGAAACCAGAACACACTGGACAGTACAAAATAAAACGCATTCCATCCGATTGCCGGAAAGAAATATCAAAATTCTGGATTTAGATTGTTAAACATTATAACAATTGTGAACGCTACTAAATGGTGTCCTGTAAAGCAACGATGAATTTTGCTCGGGTTGTCTGTAGATCTAAGGAGAAGATTTCGGGCGATCGGGTGATGAAATTTGTCAAGCGATCGCACATCGGCACGAGATCTAAGACAATAGAGATAATTTGCTTCTGGAAATTTCGTCATGCACAGAACAACTCGTCTATTCATTGCCTCACTTCCCATTTTACCGATCGTCCTTCTCAGTACTTTGGCCCAAGCGTTCTCAGAGTCACACCTCTACCATGCCAATTTGAGAACAGTGTTGTTCATTAGCTTGTGCATTGAATCACACGGATCTGATTATAGCGAAGATCATCATCCCTTCCACATTCCTAATTCTTCATTCTTAACTCCTCAAGCTCTCGCCGTTTTGTTTGCGTTATGGGATGGTCGGGTCCAAGTGATTTGTTTAAAAGTGGTAGAATTTGAAGGATGTCTTGTTCTTGGCGTTGCCAAATGAGTTCGATCGCCTGCTGAATTGCCTGAAGACCTTCGCGTGAATTTACTGTATCGGGATGTTTTTCTCCAAGCATTTGTTCGCAGATATTGAGGGCTTCAGTCATAGCTTGAGATGCTTCTGAAAACCGATCGATGCTTGGTGTTTAGAAGGCGGAAATTTTAGTGGGTTTGTAGTGGAGATTATCCCCTTTGAAGGTCGAATGGCAAATGTAGAATGTAGAAAACTATTCTTTAATTCTTTATTCACAATTCGATCGTTCATACTTTAAGCTGCAATAATTTCAACTTGAACTTTCATCCCACCATACGTCAACATTGTGATTAGCTGTTCTACTTGAAATTGATCGATGTCACCGTTCATAAGTCCTTCGACACAATCTATTGTTGTTTTTAGATGAGTGGCTGCAATTTCTGGACTCCATTCTCTCGATCGAATCAATTTACGGAGACTGATCATGAGGTCCGATCGAATACGTAAATTCTCAGCTTCGTTGGGTGGGAATCCAAGGTCTTCAAAAACATTGTGGTTTGTGATCATCATGGCTGTTCTCTCCGTTGTTGAAGCAGGTTTTGATAGCGTTGTTGTCCTTGTTCGATATCTTTTTGGGATGTTTTTTGGGTTTTCTTTTGGAATACGTGTAGGACGTAGATGGCTTCCTCGAATTTGGCGATGTAGAAGACGCGATAGGCATCTTGGGTACGAATTCGGATTTCCTCTACACCTTTGCCGACTACGGGCATCGGTTTAAAGTCAGAAGCGATGTCTCCTTGTTGGATCGATCGTAGCTCAAATCCGGCTTTTCGTTATACTTCTACTGGGAGGTCCATCAGATCTTCTTTTGAACTGCCCAGCCATTCGAGCGGTTTGTCAGCCATGATCCGATCGGGTACTTTTAACGTTACTGAATCTAATCATATCGCGATCG
>JAJAYH010000169.1 GCA_026786325.1 Alkalinema sp. CAN_BIN05
GTACTGTAATATCCCCGGCTGCCCGCGCAGCTATGGCAATTCAGGCGCGTCAACGCCCTAAAGAAGCCACCACACTTAATTCGCCAGAGTCTATACGTCAACGCTCGGAATCAGTACGATCGATTTCCAGTTCCATGAGCCAAGGGGACTCGAAGGGCCGAGGTGCCAATAGTGGGACAACAACAGGTCGTGGTGCCACACCTGCCCGATTAGATGCAGCGAGCGTTGAGAGCTATTATGCCAAAGGCCGACGCGATTTTGCCGCCCATCAGCTAGAAATGCTCCAGCTTCCACGTCTTGACCTGACAGAAGCGACATTCCATCAGGCTAACCTCAGAGGAGTTAACCTCCAAGGTTCGACTTTGACCAATGTTGATTTCGGACGGGCAAATCTTCACGGCGCGAATTTGCGGGATGCGATTTTGGTGAAGGCGTATATGAGTAATGCGGATCTTCAGGATGCGGATTTGCGTGGGGCTGACTTGCGCAATGCTTACTTACTTAATGCAAATCTGCGCGGCACAAATCTGGGCGGTGCCAATTTAACGGGTGCAAAAATTACGCCAGAGCAATTGGCCATGGCAAAGATCAATTGGATGACCGTGAAACCCAATGGCAAGCGCGGCGGCAGTTGGTAGTGATTTGAATTTTTATTAAGCTAAGGCATCCATTCTAGTAAAAGGCTGCATCGGGTCTCGGAGATAGCTTGGCCTTGCCAACGTTCTATTGTGGTTGCTAGACGGAATTGAGGCGCTATGGCATAACCAACCGATACTTTGCCAATACCGACTTCCCGATCGCTTCCCACATTGATCCAAGTCTGCTGAATTGCAACATCTGCCCCGCCACCCCGAGACGGAATTAGCATCAGCTTTGCACCCAGATTTAAACCTTGGTTCTGGGTGTTGGAGTTGGAAAGCGATCGCCACCCAACCACAGGGGCGATGTTGATATATCCACCTAAGGGCAATAAATAGGTCTGGGTATCGACTCCAGCGCTAGTGATAGTCCCACCGCTGCTGAAATGAGAACTCAGAGTAACGGGGGTTGGCCCAAGACGTAAATCTTCAAGCCCGATCGTCACGGCATTCGTGTTGGCTTGGGTAAATCGTGAATAACCAACCTGAAGGCGAGTCCGAAAGCTTGGATCGTTGGCGATTTCCCGGCGAATATCAGGTGCTTGGTTGAGCCATTTTTGTAGCGTTGGGCTATTGCGAATTTGAGGAGGAATATCAATGGGCATAGTCACCGCACGCACATGGTCACAGAGGGTGGTCGTTGAACAAAATAATTCATACAAAAAAGACTCCACAGTTGTGAAGCCTTGTCATCGTATCAATTTTTACTAGAGTAATTACAGTCTAGAGAACCGTTCCATGGATTTTTTCCATGTCGATCGGCTTGATGAAATACAGCTTTAAGAGCTGGGTCACGGTGCTGGCGTAGTAGGGCAGCTTTTTCAAGAACTTGAGCGGCGCTGGGGCACTGGATGCACCGATCGTTGCAAGCTTTTCATTGTTGCTCACACAAGTCTCAAGGCTTGGGTAGAACCCAGGATGATCAACATCAATAATGACGGGGAAGACTTTTCCAGCCGATCGATTTGTTTTGTTAATCACTTCGCGCTCAAAATCACGAGTGGTGAATCCCAACATTTCGTAGAAGCCTGTACGCTGCATGTCATTCAGGTACATGGTGACAAATACCGAAAGCAGGAAGAAACGGCACCAGAGGCGAGATTTCAGGCCCGTCAAGGTGTAAGGCTGGGCACGCATTACCGCATCGAAAAAGTCGCCATGACGATTTTCATCTTGGCACCAGTTCTCAAAGAAGTTGAAAATCGGGTAAAGCTGATTCTCAGGATGCTGCTCTAGGTGACGATAAATGGTGATGTAACGCCAGTAGCCAATTTTCTCGGAGATGTAGGTCGCGTAGAAAATAAACTTCGGTTTGAAGAAGGTGTACTTCCGACTTTTGGTCAAGAAGCCCAAATCCAAGGACATGTTGAAGTCCGACATCGCTTTATTCAGGAACCCAGCATGGCGGGCTTCATCGCGAGACATTAGGGCAAAGCCTTCCGCCAAGAGAGGATTTCGCTCTTTTAGTTTACGGGAGAGTTCTTTGTAAAGCAGGAATCCGGAGAATTCGGCAGTACAGGAGCGCTCTAAAAACTCAATGAATAATTTACGGGCTTCACCGCTGATGTGATCGAAGGACCGATCGAACAGCTCGTTGCGCACAAAATGATGACGGTTGTAATCAGCGCGGAACTCTTCCATCAAGGCGGACAACTCTTCTTCGTTGACCGACATGTCCATCTTCGCCATCTCTTCAAAGTCGGTGGTGTAGAAGCGTGGGGTGAGGATGGTTTCTTTGGACGGAGTTAACGTGCCGGGACGCAACTCTTGTAATGCAGGTTTTTTAAGAGAATCTACCATGGGTGCGATCGCGCGCTCTTGGCGGGTTGACGTGGATTTTTGGTTATTCTTGAATTAAGGTTGATGACTTGGCCTAAAGCCTTAAGTTCATACAAACTTTTCTTGAACATGTTTATACAGTGTATCAAAAGCGCTGGAGGGATCCGATCGGAAAACTCAGGATGTTGATGTTTTGTTACATTACCTCAACTTTTTATATCAAATCTTAAGAATTTATAACGTCGTTGATGCTGCCTGTACTCATTAGTGCTAATTACGAATAAACCATTTTTGACTATTTAATCGCTGGGTCACACCGAGAAGCAATAAGTCGAGGGTGACTTTTCGTTCATCAATCCGGAACGACTCAAGAGTGCTGGCGATCGATGCGGTGTTGGTCACGGAGAAACCGCGCTGGCCTTGAATATCTTCGGTGTAGAAATATAAGTTAAATTGGCGTTTTTCGTCAGTGGTATTCCATTTCCCCTGGATTTGCCAGCATTCTGGTGCGTTGTCGTAGCCCACCACTTCAACTTTTTGCTTCACAAACTGGAGGTCAACTGGACGAATGCCAGCGCACTCAAATGCGGCTTTAAGTCCCGGTAAGTAATGCTCTTCGATGAAAACTTGAAAGGGTTTGGCTTCGATCGCAGGGGGCTTTTCTTTTTTTGGTGGAGGTGTTGCAGCGTCAGGACTGGCTGCTTTTGGTGCTTTCTTTTCGATTTTTGATTCGACTTGTTCCGCGATGATCGGCTCTTTTTCGTCAGGCATGGCTAAAGTACGGTTCATTAGTAATACACATCATAAACGATTCAGACAACTGGATTAAACTCGGGCGCGACTCACTATTTGAAGCTTATGACTCAATTTTCTTTATACACCGAAGAGTCGGGAACTGGATTTCCGTTGCTTTGTCTTCACGGCCATCCGGGTTCGGCTCGCAGTATGGGCATTTTTGCGGCGCGGCTGAACCACAGGTTTCGGGTGATTTCGCCTGATTTACGCGGCTATGGCAAAAGTCAGACTAAAGAACGTTTTGAGATTACACAGCATATCGAGGATTTGATTCGGCTGCTGGATCAGCGAGAAATCGATCGGACCTTAGTGCTGGGGTGGTCGCTGGGTGGAATTTTTGCGATGGAGTTAGCATTGCGGTATCCCGATCGGGTCAGCGGCTTAATTTTGGTGGCGACGGCAGCGAGACCATGGGGAAATCATCCAAAAATTTCGTTGGCAGATAATTTATTTACTGGGTTGGCCGGGATCTTGAATATTTTGCGTCCCGGTTGGCAATGGAATATTGACCAGTTGGGATCGCGATCGTTGTTCCGCCATCTAGTCCGACAGCAAACACCCGCTGTTTATCACTATCTTGCCCGAGAAGCGGTGTATGCCTATTTCAAAACGTCACGTCAGGCAGATCAGGCACTAAGTCGGGCGATTGAGTCAGGATATAATCGAGTTCCGGATTTGCCAAAATTAACCTGTCCGGCACTGATGTTGATTGGAGAGTTCGATCGGCATATTGCGCCCTCGGCTAGTCTTGAGACGGCGAAAGCGATCGTCGGGTGCGAATGGGCGACCTTCGATGCGGCTCATTTAATTCCTTGGGAATGTCCGGAAGAATTATTAGAACGCATTGAACAATGGCTGACGGTGCATCCCGAAATGGTCCGATCGGCATCTTAGGCAACGCCCCACAAGCAATAAAATAAAAAATACCTCTGAGCTAAAAATAAACTCAGAGGTATTTTCATCTAGTTCCAAATAACACGAGTCTGAGCCAAAGGCCGATCGTCGAATTCAATCGCTAATCGTAAGATTTGTGGGCCTACAGCGTTTAACTTCTACATGGATGTTCTGTGCCCCTTCCTGACGAAGATCGTCGAGATAACCGGGCTGATGGCCAACCGCATCATTAGAGGACGAAAATGGACCAAAGTAGTAAGTGCAGGTAGGTAATTCGGTTTTTACCTCAACCCACCAGGCCATTCCAACTTGCGCCATAGCGCTCAGTATTAGTTCTTTCATGTGGATCAGTTTTTCAAAGAGCTAATCCTCTTTATACTCGCTCCCCACGGGATTTTCAATGGCAGATGCCTTTAATTTCCAGGGATCAAGAGTTGTACTCACTCTTTGACGATAAACTTCATATAAAGTCATACCTGCTGCGACAGATGCATTTAAGCTCGGGGTTGATCCCGATAGTGGAATGGAGACTAAAAGGTCACAGGCTTTCTGAGTAACTAAGCTCAATCCGTCGCCTTCGCTACCAATAACGATGACAGTCGCTTTGGCAAAATCAACGGTTTGGATGTTCTGAGCTGAGGCTTCACCGGAGGTTCCGTAAATCCAGAATCCAGCTTCCTTGAGTTCTTCAAGGGCACGGGCAAGATTTACAACGCGGGCGATCGCCAACGATTCGAGGGCACCTGCGGCAACTTTACGCACTGTAGACGTTACGCCCACTGCTCTGCGCTGAGGAATCACTAATCCTTGAGCACCCATGGCTTCGGCAGTTCGGACGATCGCACCCAAATTATGGGGATCGGTAATTCCGTCAGCGACCACGATTACGGGTTGGGTTGTTTTTTCCTTGGCGGCGTTGATTAGTTCTGTCAGGTCTTTGTATTCGTGGGGCGAGACTTGGGCCGCAATCCCTTGGTGGTTAGCGAATTGAGTGATTTGGCTCAGACGCTTAGGTTCCACTTCGTCAATGACGGTGCCATGAGATTTGGCATCGTTGAGTAAAGTGTGGAAACGGTTGTCGTAGCGCAGACGGGCAGTTACCCAGACTCGGTTGAGGGTTCGACCTGTTTCGAGTGCTGCTTGAACCGAATGACGACCATAAATCATGTCGTCCTGTTCAGTCTGTGCATTTTCTGTTTCAGGCGATGCGGCACTGAATGCTTCTAGGCGACTGCTTTCGTAGCGCTCAATTTTTTCTTCGTCAGTGAACGCTCGACCTTGGCCATCGTCTCCACCGCCAAACTTGTTGCTACCTTCAGATTTGTTGTAGCCGCCTTCAGATTTGTTGTAGCTGCCTCGGTTATCCCGATCGCCACCACGACTTTCGCTGAATTCACGGTTTGGGCGAGCATCGCGATCGTCGCGCCGAGCTGGGGGTTTACGATCGAAGGATGGCCGTCCACCGGAATCCGATCGGGCTTCGTCACGGTTGTAACCACCGCCACCGCCTTCGGAACGACCTTTGTAGCCACCGCCACTGCCGCCCTTATATCCACCACCGCCGCTTTCACGTCGGGGATTGCTACCTTGATAACCACCGCCACCGCCTTCAGAGCGGCCTTGATAGCCACCACCACCGCCTTCACGTCGGGGATTACTGCCTTGATATCCACTGCCGCTACCACCTTCGGAACGGCCTTGATAGCCGCCACCACCGCCTTCACGTCGGGGATTGCTGCCTTGATAACCACCGCCACCTTCCGATCGGCCTTGGTATCCGCCGCCCTCTGATTTTCCTTTGTAGCCGCCGCCTTCGGAACGGCCTTGATAACCACTGCCGCCACCGCCTTCACGTCGGGGATTGCTACCTTGATATCCGCCACCACCGCCTTCGGAACGACCTTGGTATCCGCCTTCCGAGCGACCTTGATATCCGCCACTACTTCCGCCGCCTTCACGACGTGGGTTACTGCCTTGATATCCACTACCACCGCCTTCACGACGTGGGTTACTGCCTTGATATCCGCCACTACCACCGCATTCACGACGTGGGTTGCTTACTTGGAATCCGCCACCGCCTACAGAACGACGGGGGCGATCAGCTTGGTCGCCGCCGCAACAGCCGCATAA
>JAJAYH010000170.1 GCA_026786325.1 Alkalinema sp. CAN_BIN05
ATCGGCGTGAATGGCTCAGATCGTATTCCAATGTCGCCCCAATCCCAAATAAAACAGCCGCAAAGATAAAAAATACTTCCAGCAAACCGCCACTACTGTAATTGGCATTGACCAAAATAGTGTACTTCACCGACATGTCAGCAATGTACAGACTAAAGGCCGCAAACGCGATCATCCGCCAAGACTGGGAAGCCCGTCCACCCCAAAATGCCGTCAGCAACGCCGTCGCAATCACCACCAGACAAACATCTGATGCGACATAAATCCAATTAATGGCGCTCTTGTAAGGTGTCAGAAAATCGTCTATTCTGCTAGCCCACTCTGGCATCGTATTCGCCGGAGGTTGTGCGGCAGGGGCCGGAACTTTGATAGTGGATGGCGCAGCTTGTGGTGTTGACCCGACTTGTGGTGTTGGCTTGATTTGTGGCGTTGGCTTAATGCTGGGCTTAGCCACAACTGGACTTGGCTTGATTGTTGGGGCCGCCTGTGCGATCGCGGGCGCTTCAAAAAAGTTGGAATTCAAGCCAACACTAGGAGCATCTTTACGGGCACTACTGATAAATATCGCAAAGACAATGCCTAATATTCCCACCACCATAACCATCGCCCATTGCAGCGGTTCTAAATTTAGCTGGCGCTTAATCACCGCCATGACCATGCCATAAATCAGAAATAAATAGGCCGGAACGTAAAACAAATCGCCTAACGACACATCAGGACTCTGCCCCAGCACCACTTCCCAATAGCCAAAGAGACAACTACCAATGCAGTAACATGCCAACCCAATCCCTAGTCCCAGCCACACATCCTTCCCGCTGACGCTATTAGAACCCAATACATTCCGAAAACAAAGTGCGGAAGCAGCAAAAAAGGCGACAATCTCAAAAAATGCCGTAATAGCTAAATAAGTCTGGCTGGGGTCAGGGGAACTCTGAGTCAGAAAGTACATGGAGGCTAGAAAAGCCCAAATCGCACCAGCAATATAAATCGGCTGGGATGATCGGGCAGATGTAGAAGATGATTTATCCGAGCGGCTCATAGGAATTAACTCAAAAGCAAAGGACTAGAATGACGAAAATTTTAAAACTGTATGCTGTCACAAAATACTGCCACAAAAACCATTACTTCCACAAAGAAGCAACAGGCGATCGCGAGAGCCAATCTAAGAATGCAGTGCGATCTGTCGTGGGAAGATCTTGGAGCACATCTAAAGCATTTCGGACAAACCCAGAATTACCAAAATATGCGCGCCCGAGTCGATGAATTTCTTGTAGTAGAGAAATTACCTGAGCCTCTCGCCAAGGGGGTAACTGCAAACTATTCAAAGGATCCGCCGTGAGAATTTGCTGCACCTCATCCGGTGTCATCGCACCTTGAAACCGCCCTTTCTGGAATATCCCAGCAACATCCCTTTGAAATGCGGTCCCCTGCTTAGCACCCATCAGATCTTCAATATCTAGATAAGTCGTTTGAAGCATCAAGAGAGATGCCTGAATCAAAAGTGGCGAAACTCCCTCCTGAACAGGCATTCCAGACGGAAGAATGTCAGAATTGAGTTGGTCCAGACGAATTTTTCCCCAGACACTATAGCGCTCCGGCTCTTCAAGCAAGACACAAGCCTTACCTTGATGGTCCGTCAAGTCTCTCCAAAGCGATCGTGCATCGTCTTCTTGGTGCGCTTGAAACACACTGAGTAGACGAAAGGTCATGCTCTGATAGGTCAAGATTGGAATCTTCTGATCTTTTCGAGGATGTTGAACACTGGATATTTCAACATCTTGCCGTCGCAAAATAAACATGACATTCTATGAAACTGTGGGCTACTGGGATTAGCTTCCCCTTTATATGCCAAAAGGCTGCGCTTGACACATTCTGGCTGCAAGTTTTTGCATTTTTGGAGGAGATTAGAAAATCAGTCTCGACTCTGACGAATTTGGATTAGTATCTATAATAGTTGGAAATTGAAAGGTCTATCTGTCGTCAATGCTCCGAAAAGATGTTGTTGATCAGAACAGATCATGGATATTCTGAGGATCCTTAGCTCAGTGGATAGAGCAACCGCCTTCTAAGCGGTCGGTCGAAGGTTCGAGTCCTTCAGGGTCCGTTGTAACTTTACATTGACCATTTATTTAAATCATTAACGTCATCATGACTGAACTGCTTAAGAACTGGATTGAGACCACGATGGCGAGTGCGGGGAATTTTGGGATTGCAATGCTGATGTTTGCAGAAAATATCTTCCCGCCGATCCCGTCGGAATTAATTATGCCGCTGGCAGGGTTTACCGCTCACACTAAGCCAGAATCAGGACTGACGGTGACATCGGTAATTATTGCTGGAGTTTTGGGCACGATGGCCGGAACGATGCCTTGGTACTACTTAGGCGTTTGGTTGGGAGAAGAACGGTTGCGGACTCTGGCCGATCGCTATGGCAAATGGGTGGGAATGACAGGAGAGGATCTTGATCGGGCCAATCGCTGGTTTTATCGTCATGGGGCAGTTGCGGTATTTCTAGGACGGCTCGTACCGGGCTTGAGAACCGTTATTTCCTTGCCCGCCGGAATCGCTCGGATGCGTCTAGTGCCTTTCTTGGCCTATTCAACCTTGGGCAGTACGATTTGGATCGCGATTTTGACGGGCGCGGGATATGCC
>JAJAYH010000171.1 GCA_026786325.1 Alkalinema sp. CAN_BIN05
ATTGTCCCCCAGCACCATGTATTGATCCGGCGGAACGACCACCGTATCCAACTGATATTGCGGACGCTCTTGAATGTAATTTTCTCGCAGCACTGTACCGTTGATAATTACTTGTCCACCGCGCACCTCCACCCGATCGCCCGGTAGCCCAATCACGCGCTTGATAAAGGCATCATGATAATTCTGATCTTCCAACGCCTTGGTTGGATTAAACACAACCACGTCACCGCGCTGAGGTAGATTAAGACGATAGGTAACTTTGTCAATAATCAACCGATCGTTCACTTTTAACGTTGGCAACATCGACTCCGACGGAATGTATCGCGCTTCGGCCACAAATTGTCTAATTCCCACCGCCAAGACGGCACTCAGCCCAACTGTCTTTAGAACCTCTAGCCAAGGATTATCCTCATGCTGAGGATTATAGGATGTGGGCTTATTAAGATTACTCATGGGGTCCAAGGGAAAAATCCAAAATATGGAAAGGGATAGAATTTAAGAGACGTTCTTTATTAAAACAAGGTTTCTCCACTCTGTGTCGCATTTCAACTAATCCGATCGCTCATCCGTCGCCTTATTGATAATCGACGCGAGCATCTAATCCGTAGGCCCGGAGGTTCTGCGAGCGTTTTTCAGCGTCCGATCGTCTCAGGAAGCTACCCGCAGCAATATAGTCGCCCTTGCTAGATGAATAGGCTTGAGCATTCCTGATCAACTGACGAACTTGCCACAAGGTCTGACCGTTTTGCTTCGGAATTACAACGAGATAGCGCGAATTAGGTGTTGCGGGACGATCGGGAAATTGGCGCGTAAACCCTTGTGAGTTAAATGGGGGACTGGAAAACCTTGGAGGCAACGAACTCACTGAACCCGATCGTAGTCCTAAAGCTTGGAGAGTTTGGGCATCGGCAACGCCTGTGACGTATAGGCCACGATCGCGTTGAAAACTTGATACGGCACTTTCGGTTTTGGTGCCGTAGTAAGCCGTCGTTTGGCCTTGGAAGTAGCCAGAGTCTTTCAGACGCTGTTGTAATCGGGTTACGTCAGAATTTTCTGCCCCGGGCGCTAGCGAACCTAAACTAATTACCGTATCGGAAGGCCGAGTTGGGACCACACTAATGGGCTGCATCGAACTCAAGGCGGCTAATTCCTGTTGGCCAAATTTTCCATCCCTGGTCAACTGGGCCGATCGTTGCAATTGCTGAACGGCTGATTCTGTCATGCCGCCGAATATGCCATCGACTCCGCCTGTGTTGTATCCCAACTGTTGAAGACGAATTTGTAATTCGGTAACATTATTGCCCCGATCGCCCCGTTGAAGCAGCACTTCACGAGAATTTACGACCATCATTGGAGAATTGTTTGAGGTATTTCCTGCGGTGCGAGGCATTAAGTCTGCCGCTGAACCTGAACCATTTAATGCCGCCATGGTTTTAGATCCAACAATGCCATCGGCGGTTAAATTAAATTGCTGTTGACAGGACTTTACCCCCGCTTCTGTCTGTGGTCCAAAGGTTCCGGTCACTTCACCCGAATAACAGCCAAGCGAGGTAAGACGGTTTTGTAAAGCGGAGACTTCGCTACCCCGATCGCCCCTCTGAAGCGCCATCGCTGCATTGCCAAAACCCAAGATTAGCAACCCTAGAACCAAGCTCATGATTCGGAGTGTCCATCGCATGGGGCGAGAATGACTAGACGTTTGGCAAGGTGCTAGCTGAGGTAATAAGAGTGACATGGCAGAAAATCTCCGCTGGAAGATGACTCAGTAAAATTTGCAGGGCGATCGCAGGACATGCGAGATATTCCGTATATTAACGGATTCTCTCTCATAATGCCTAACCTATCGCTTAGACCTTGCCGTAGTGGTCCTTTATTTTTTGTTACAACTCACCAGCCTTCCGCGCATCAAACTCTTAGTTTTTTTGGACATTCCCGCCTCGAATCCATCCGTCTTTCTCATTTTTCGTCCGAATTTTTTGCCATTCATTATCCGCAGTGGTTTCTAGAATAGTGACTTTTTCGTTAAAGGCCACGCTCCCGATCGTTGCGGCTCCCCGTGAAGAGCCATCTCGAAGAATTAAACCTTCGGAATACGTGACGCGGCCTTCAAAGGATCCCGGTGGCAATGGCTTTTTAACAACCTCTTTATCCAGTTCTTTCGGCTGCGTACTGTCAGGCTTAAGTGCCGACTTGGGACTTTGAGGCTTGTTGTTTTTCTTTACAAAATCAGGATTGTCGTTGGGAAACGTTGGTTTCGGAGGCAGCTTGATCAATTGGGTCATCAAGTAGTTGAAAGAAAAATAACCACCCACCGCCAGCAAGGTCGCAGCGAGTAATAGTCCTGTAAATGTTTTAGCTAACCAGCGCATCCCAACCCATCATTCTTCACAAATTTCATTCAGTATAAGAGAGATCATTCAGGTTGCTGCATCTGTTGTTGAATTCGATCGCTGAGGCTGTTGTGTTTTGAGGCGAGGCGGGCTTTTCCAGAGGCAGCCCAAGCTTGGAGTTCGGCGATTTGTTCGTGGGCCGTGCGGGCTAAGGGAACCATTTGGCTAGCGGATTCTAAGATGTCGTCGGTGGTGAAGTCGCGATTTTGGCTAAATCCAATGTGCATGGCTTCGATTAGGGGTTGTTCGATTTCGGCTCCCGAAAAATCTGGGGTTTCGTAGGCGAGCCGATCGAGATCATAACTCTGTAATGCTTGAGGGCGAAGACGGGTTAAGTGGACCGAAAAAATCGATCGCCGTTCGTCCCGGCTTGGCAATCCCACAAAGAAAATCTCGTCAAACCGTCCCTTTCGCAGCAATTCTGGCGGTAGTGACTGAATATTATTTGCGGTAGCAACGACAAATACAGGCGATGTTTTTTCCGCCATCCAAGTAATAAACGTCCCAAATACCCGACTACTGGTCCCCGAATCCCCGCGCCCATCTGCTCCGGCAAATGCCTTATCAATTTCGTCAATCCACAACACACAGGGAGCCAATGCTTCTGCCAATTGAA
>JAJAYH010000172.1 GCA_026786325.1 Alkalinema sp. CAN_BIN05
CTGGAAACGATCGCATCACTGTTTTATCTCCGGCGGGCGCGGTGGCGGGCGTAATCGATCGCGGTGACATTACACGAGCTGTGGGTGAAAAGTTAGGGTTTGGCATTTCCCCAACCTTATTGCAACAAATTAAGACTTCCGGTGACTATCCGCCCGGTCTTCAATTGGGACGGATTGCAGATTCTGTACTTGAGTTTCAAGGCAAGAATGCGATCGGTGTTGCGGCTGAAGAGGTCAAAGAAGAATCGGCTTAATCGACCAAACTGGTTCGCTAAAGCTCTAAGTTAAAGCTCTAATACGATGTGACCAATACTTCCGTAATCTTGCCGCGCTTTGAGCCTTGGGAATTGATATTTCGGGATGCGTAAATAGTACGGATGTTGAATCCAGAATACAAATCCCGAATAAACTCACAATCTGAGTTAGACAACATGACATGAACACCCCGATCGCGCAGACGCTCAAAGGTATCGCGCAGGCGGATTTGGTCGGCTTCATTGAACGAGTAGCGGGTGTATGATGTGAAGCTACTGGTTTGATTCAGCGGGTGATAAGGTGGGTCAAAGTAGACAAAATCATTAGACGATCGGGCACGGCGTAATACATCTTCAAAACCCACTGGCTCAATGCGCGCTGTTTTTAATTGTTTGGCACAGGCGCGGAGTAAATCGGGATCATAAATACTAGGATTTTTATATCGTCCGATCGGGACATTGAAATGACCCTTAGAATTTTCGCGGTATAGACCATTAAAACAAGTCTTGTTCAAATACAGAATGCGGGCCGCACGCTCTACATTATTACCCATCCAAAACCATTCTGCCGTCTCTTCCACCCGCGATCGAACATCATAGTAATAGGACTCATCGTGATGCAGATAATGCTGATGGAGCTGCGGAATAATCTCCTCTACCTGATCCCGAATGCAACGGTAGACGTTGATGATCTCTAAATTGATGTCTGACAAAAAACTGCGTTTGGGCCGCAAATTAAAAAACACCGCCCCGCCCCCAAGAAACGGCTCATAATAATTACGATACGTCTTTGGAAAAAGCTCGCTATACTGCGCAAGCAATTGACTTTTTCCGCCCGCCCATTTTAAAAACGGACGAGGAACAATAGCATCAGAGAGTCTAACTTGGGTCAGCATTGGCTTATGATAAAAGGGAATTAACGGGCTAGAACGAATTAATTACCATGGGCAATCTTTGGAGTACGATTTCAAAATATCCACGTTTTTTGGTTGGCGTGATGCTGGGTGTGATCCTAAATGGATTTTCGCCGCTCATGCCACTGTTGAAACGCCCCATCACAGCGATCGCTGTAGTGGCGATGCTGATTGCTGTTCTGTCTTTCTTTGTTTTCACATTGAAAGCAATGTTGGGAGTGGAGATTGAGCCTCTATAGATCACATGATCTAGATCATCCGATCTAGTGTACCCCATGCTCGATCTCAGCTCAAGGTCTAATATTTAATAATTAGTTGAAGACACATTTTCGATAGTTCACTATCAATAGTTCGGTCAATAGTTCGGGTTTTCAGTTTTTTGAACATGTGTTCGGAGCGTAGCAATGGCAACAGATAGACGGGTGGCGAAGGTCGCAGAATTAATGCGACGAGAAGTGAGCCAGTTAATGATGTCGGGTATTAAGGACGATCGGGTTGGGGTCGGTATGGTCAGCGTCACGGATGTGGTGGTATCCGGCGATTTGCAACATGCCAAAATCTTTGTCAGTATTTACGGCTCAGAGGAAGATCGGGCGACGACGATGGAAGGCTTAAATTCAGCGACACGATTTGTCCGTAGTGCTTTAGGTCAGCGAATGGGTTTGCGACGGACCCCAGAAGTGATCTTTATTGAAGATATTTCCTTGGCACGCGGTACTGACATGTTGAGCTTGATCAATCGTTTGACAGATTCTCGTAAGGAGTCGGGTGTCGAAGATTGGTTGAATAAAGAAGCTGAACTCGATCGTCAGGCTGAGATTGCAGAATTGGATGACGAGGACGACGAGGATGACGAAGATGAGCAAACTGAATCCAGCGGCTCATAAACTTCAAGGTTAAGCTGCGAGGTTAAATCTTGGGCCGGATGTCTTGGGTCGGATGACATTAGCCCCATTGATTTGCGATCGTGATTTCAGAATCCAAACGCCAAAATCCAATATGCTTCCTCCTGTCTCTTCCCTTACAATTTCCCAATTGATCGCCCAGCTCATTGTGGTGCGGACAACGGGTTATTTATTCGATCAGCAGTTGCAGTATCCCCAGTGGGAAGCCGACAGCACAAAACTACGTCATCTCGTCGAAACTGTCGGCGTGGGGGGCGTGATTTTTTTGGGAGCTAGTGCGGCAGAAATGGCGTTAAAAACAGCCCAACTTCAAGCTTGGTCAGCTATTCCACTGTTGATGTGTGCGGATGTCGAAGAAGGGGTTGGTCAACGGTTTAGCGGAGCCACAGTGTTTCCGCCGCCGATGGCCTTGGGTTCGATCGCCCTGAAAAACCTGCCCCACGCGGTAGAGTTAGCCGGTCAAATGGGATCGGTGATTGCTCAGGAATCTCGGGCGATCGGTCTGAATTGGATTTTGGCCCCGATCGTGGATGTGAATAATAATCCACGAAATCCTGTGATTAATATTCGGGCTTTTGGCGAAGATCCCCGCATCGTTACAGCCTTAACAACCGCATTTATCCAAGGCGCACAGCAGCATCCGGTTCTTACC
>JAJAYH010000173.1 GCA_026786325.1 Alkalinema sp. CAN_BIN05
GTATCAGAAGACCGGATCCCCCTAAATCCCCCTTGTGAAGGGGGACTATGAGGTGAATTCTAGTTCCCCCTTTTTTAAGTGGGCTAGGGGGATCGGGACTTTCGAGGTATATTCATACAGGCGATCGCATCCATTATGGAATGAATCGTTGCCTGAATCGAACGGCCTACATTGAACTTACCTTAGGGAGCTACGCATATGACCCGCGCCACCATGGAAACAGACAAAGGCACGATCAATTTTGAATTATTTGAAGTTGATGCGCCTAATACGGTCAAAAACTTTGTCGAACTGTCTAAAAAAGGCTTCTATGATGGCCTAGCGTTCCACCGCGTCATCCCCAACTTCATGGTCCAAGGCGGCTGCCCAAATAGCCGTGCTGGAGTTAGCGGAACCCCCGGAACCAGCGGTCCCGGCTACCAAATTGATTGCGAAATCAACAAAAATAAACATCTTTCCGGAACTCTTTCCATGGCCCACGCAGGCAAGAATACTGGTGGTAGCCAATTCTTCATCTGCCATTCACCCCAAGGCCATTTAGACGGCGTTCACACAGTCTTCGGGAAAACGGAAAACATGGACATTGTTAACGCAATTCGCGGAAACGATCGCATCATCAAAGTAACGATCGAAGACTAACCCAACTCCTAAAAATCACCTTGTAGACCGAAAATTTACAAGGTGATTTTTAATTGAATATTCTCACAGCCTCTAAGAGGGTGTTTTAAAAGTGGAAGGTTGTAATGATTAACACCCGATCCCCCTAGCCCCTACGCCCTCCGTGCAGGCTACGCCATAAAAAAAGGGGGAACCAGAATTCAACTCATAGTCCCCCTTTTCAAGGGGGACTTAGGGGGATCGGGATTTTTGATACCAACGCAGAGATTTTTCAAACGCCCTCTAAGTTGAATCGCGTCTCAAAAAATTCCCTAACAAATAAAGCGATCCGCACAACACAACTGTTGTATTCTGAGCATCCGTCGCAGCCTTAAGTCCCTTCATCACATCATCAAAGACCCAAACTCGCTCCAAATTGGGTCTAACAGACTTTGCCAATTCCACCAACATCGCTAGATCAGCCGACTTGTGTTCTGGAACCGGAACTAGATAAACCGAATCGCCCGATCGGAGCAAGGTTTCAAACATCTCACGATGATTCTTCGTCGCCAACATTCCAATCACCCAATGGGTCGGTAATATCGTCGGCTGGCTGTCTAAAAACGATCGTAACACCATAGAACTGTCACTATTATGGGCACCATCAATCAAAATTTTATGACCGCGCCAGTTGTACCATTGCAAACGGCCCACCCACTGAGTTTTTGCAATACCTTGAGTAATCGCCTCATTGGGAATGTCCCAACCATCCTGACGTAACAACAACGCCGTCGCGATCGCCAGCGACACATTCCCCAATTGCACCGCGCCCTGAAGCGGCAACTCAAAGGTCAACGATCGCGGCACCAACGCAACACCTTCTTCTTCTAATTCAAACAATTCAAACCCTTCATACACAGCCCAACCCTGAGCCATCGCTTGGGCGGGCTGAGGAAAACTCATGGGACTGTAAAGATCGTAGCCCCGCCGTACAATCACCGCTGCCGCTTCCTCCGGCATCTGACCTACGATTAATGGGCAACCCGTTTTAATAATTCCAGCCTTTTCAAACGCAATTTTTGCCAACGTGTCACCAAGACGTTCAACATGCTCCAAACTAATGGATGTAATGATGCTCGCCAACGGTTCATCAATAACATTCGTCGCATCAAGCCGGCCGCCCAAACCCACTTCAACGATCGCAATATCCACCGATTGATCCACAAAAATACGCCACATCGCCGCCGTCAAAACTTCAAATTGTGTCGGTTCAAGATCGCCAGAAATCTTCGACTGGACCACTTGTAACGCTCGCAGCAACGTCTCCCAACCGATCGGTTCATCATCAATACAAATCCGCTCTGTCCAATGGATTAAATGGGGAGACGTATAGCGCCCCACACGATAGCCAGCTTGGTGAAAAATAGACGAAAGATAGGCACAAACAGATCCTTTTCCATTACTACCCGTCACATGAATCACCGGAACCCGCTTCTGGGGATCGCCCAATGCAGCCATCAAACGAATGCTATTCTCCAGCCCCAACTTCACCCCAAATCGGGCATAACTTCCCAGCAATCGATCGATCGATTGATCCTGTTCTGAGGTCTGGTGTAGTGAAACATTATCCAAAAGCTTTGCCTAGAATCCAAACGCCCTATCAGTGTGACGCAAAATGGTTATTTGTAAATTTTATCTCTAAATCATGTCATTATATTAAGCCTATTATTTGTGTCAGAGACCTGTCCCTATTATTTTTAATGTCTATTCAGATTGAGAATTAAGGGCAAAAAATAGCCTTTGAACTGACGGGTCCAAAGGCTCTGAAGATAATTTCGAGTTGTAATCAGTTGCCGCGAATAGTCCTCGATTCAAAAAAGAAACATAATCAAATAACTTGATTTAGACAAGTCGAGAGTAATACTCAACCACTAACAATTCATTGATTTGGAGTGCGACCCACTCCCGTTCACAAAGACCATTGACCTTGCCAATAATCTTAGTTTTATCAAACTCAAGATGGCTTGGAAGGTTAGTCAACCCTGGGTATTGAAGATTCGCTTCGACCAATTTCTTGGACGCTTCACGTTCACGCACGGTAATGACTTCACCGGGACGGCATTGGTAGGATGCAATATCCACAACCTTGCCATTAATGGTGACGTGACCATGGTTCACAAGTTGACGTGCGCCTGGAATGGTTGGAGCCATGCCTAAACGGAACACGGTATTATCCAAACGCATTTCCAGAAGCTGGAGCAATACGAGTCCGGTGGAACCCGCAGCACGTCTTGCCTTTTGGACATAGCGACGCAATTGCTTCTCGCTCAACCCATAGTTGAAACGGAGCTTTTGCTTTTCTTCGAGTCGAACACAATACTCAGATTTCTTCTTACGTGCTTGACCGTGCTGTCCCGGCGGATATGCCCGACGAGCAGACTTACGGGTAAGTCCAGGTAAGTCGCCGAGGCGACGAGTAATTCTTAGGCGTGGACCACGATAACGAGACATTATTTAAATTTCCTTGATACTCGAAAATAATTCAGGCTTCTAAGTATATCCTGCGATGGTGAAACTACGAAAGCCTTTTTAAAAAGTTCTAGAGGACGATCGCACATCTACATCGCATATTCATTTGTCTCAGCTTATTCGTTCATCTCCTTGTAAGTCGCAACGGCAGAGGGAGAAATACGATTGAGATGACGGAAAATCCAGTATTTAAAAATGGTGTCGAGAATCACTGGAAATGTTGCGATAAACAATGAGATGTAGCTGCGGTTGGCCGCCAAGCCCCAATGATCGGCGATGCCTTCGAGCAAAACTTCCCAGCCGTGGGGCGAGTGGAAGCCAACAAAAATATCAGTGAACAAAATAATAATAAATGCCTTGGCGCTGTCACTGAGTCCGTAGGTCAACTCGTCCAGGAACCCGCCGACGACTTTCATTTCCCGTTTCCCGTTGACGAAAATAATCATGAAGGTAATCACGCCCGACAAGTCCGCAATCCAGTTTTTGACGGCTTCGGCACTGTGACGGGAGAAATCTTTGGCAAGGCTGGTGACTTTGGTGCGGACTTTTTCTTCGCGGACTTCTGGCGACAGGATTTCTTGCCCGATCGCTTCTTTTAAAATATTCTCAAATTTTAGCCGTTCTTCGTAACGGGCCAGCTCCTGAAGTGCCTTTTCACTCATTTCGCCATTCAGAAAAATCTTGGCCGGATTGACAATAGCAAACTGATTTTGAATCAAGTGTCCGGGAGGGAGGCGATCGGTAAGTGCAAAATTTCGCACCGAGAGCTGCACTAAAATCGGCACGGCCACTAAGGTCAAAATAAACCGCACCGCAATTTTTGTCCGAATCCGTCGGCTTTGGAACTCTTGCACGGCATCGGTTTCACCATCTGGATCTAGATCGCGGCGCAAGCGATTAATCGTGCCTAAAATCGATCGGGGCAACACGCCTGCACTGTCAGTCATGGCCTCAATTTTACCGAGAGGATTATCAACTTGACGGGTGGCGAGATCAAATTCACGATCGCGAATACTTTCATTACTAGAAATACGACTAGAGGATGGAGCCACCGTAGTTTTCTTGGGTGCGACGGGCACTATTGCTTGGGACAATACAATTTCCCGATCGGAGCGATAACGGACTAAAACTTGATCAATAAACTTCAGCTTTTCTAACTGCACTAACTGCTGATCGGTCGCACTACGAAGTTCCCCCGGATATTCACGGGTCGGCTCGGAACGCGATCGATCGTCTTGATTCGGGTTTGTAAAACTAACCGTCGATCGACTATTGCGATACTCCATCAGACGCAAGCGCAATTCCTTGAGGCGAGACTGGAGTTCGGGTTCAAAATATCCGAACGACGCTTGGCCGAGTCCATTACCATTTTGAAGTGAGATTTTCTGTCCACCAAAATGTTCATTTTCCAAGGACTGAATCGTAAGTGCTGCATCATATGCCCGGTCAAGGGCACGATCGGGCGTTGTCAAATACCAGCGTTCTGCACGCTGCACATACCCTGTCATACGGGACCAAAGCGAAGTAGTCATGGCGTACAGACGATTAAGATAAGTATAAGTGATGATTGAATTGAAACATATCGGACTAGAACTCTAGATCAAAACTCTAGATCGACATTTAGTCAGCAAGGCAATTTAAGATCGATCGAATAAAATAAATGTACCCTGAGAGATATTAATCTTTTTGTATAGCGTCTCGAATTATACTAGAGCCTGTCTGGCAAGCTTAACAATTCTATATTTTAAGCAATTCAAGCTGAAAGGTGTCTTTAAAATGGAAAGGTATCTTGATAATGAATGCTCAAATCAGTCGTCAGTGGATTGTCGGAACAAGTCTAAGCGGAAAAACACGTCACCTTTTGACCACATTTCAAACTTGGTCCCAGCAGGTCACGCCATCTCACGGCTCATTCATTGATTTACCATCAATAGATCGATCGTCGCTGAATCTAGGCCAATCGGCCATTTATCCACGGGCACTGGTCCTGAGCGCTATTGGCGACAATCGTCTCGTGTTAACCGATCGGCTCACAACAC
>JAJAYH010000174.1 GCA_026786325.1 Alkalinema sp. CAN_BIN05
CGACCATCTGGCGACATGGGATAGACCACAATGGGCACCGATCGTAAAATTCGATAGGCTTTCAAAGTTAATAATTCCGGGTCGCCAGGACCAAGCCCAATACCATATAGTTTTCCGAGTGAAGTGGTCATGTTGTTACTCCTTTTCCTGTGCTAAAGCATTCACCGCCGCCGCCGCAATGGCACTTCCACCTTTGCGACCATGCAATGTCACAAAAGGAACTCCCCGACTATTGGCCGCCAATTCTGCCTTTGATTCTGCGGCCCCGACAAAGCCCACGGGAAACCCTAAAATCAATGCTGGTTTGGGTGCGCCATTATCAATCATTTCAAGCAAATGAAATAGCGCTGTCGGAGCATTGCCGATCGCCACCACAGCCCCAGCTAAATCGGGTAGCCACAATTCCATTGCCGCCGCCGATCGGGTGTTCCCCAATTGTTTCGCAAGTTCCGGCGTTCGTTGATCGCGCAACGTACAAATCACTGAATTGTTTGCACTTAATCGACTACGGGTCACGCCATTTGCGACCATATTCGCATCACACAATATCGGCGCACCGTTGGCTAGGGCATTACGACCTATTGTCCCAGCATTGGGCGAGGCTTGAATATCTTTTACAATATCGGTAATCCCACAGGAATGAATAAGCCGCACTACAAGTTTTTCCAAGTCAATAGGCTCTTCAGAAAGATCGGCTTCAGCGCGAATCATTGCGAATGATTTGTCATAAATTGCCGCGCCATCGCGAATATAATCAAGCATGTGAGAATTAGGAATGGGGATTTGAGAATTAATGATTGAAGTGATTATCAGTCGTTTTTGGCGCTGAGGCTTGTGATGATTTGAGCGATCGCATCATCAGGACACAATAGACCATATCGCAATCCATATTGCTCGATGCTGTAGCGCTCGGTTCCATCAACTTCGCGCCCGATCAAAACAATATCGCGCCCCATACTATCTCCTGGATCACTTCCTCTAGGCTGGGCACAGAGCTTTTCGCAACCACTAATATGAATACTGGGAAATGAACGATCGGGATACTTCGCTAATTGTGCAATCAATAGTTGGGCATGTTCTTGGGCGTGGGTTGCCGCTGAGGCACATCCTGATTTTCCACTACAAGCGACGACTCCCCGCGCTGGATGATTTGCATTTGGGTTTAAGGGGATTTCAGCCAATGCTATTTTGATTGATTTTAGGGACGATCGCAGCACATTAGGAATAATGAGTGTTTGCCAAGATGTCAGCCGAATTTCACCCAAATCAAACCATTCTAAAACTGCAATCAAACCATTAATTTGTTCAATAGTCAATTTCCCCAACGGACAAACAATCTCCAATGCAATCCGATCGGGATCCTTTTGTGAATGCAATAACTCTGCCTCACCCAATTCACCGAATGTAGGGACATGGCTCACTGTCTCCCGATTTTCCGAGATTTTGCAATCTACCAATCCATCCAAAAAACGTTCTTTCCCAACACATTCAATCACATCTCTTAATCTCGGCTTACGACTTCGACGATGTTTAACCGATTGATTCACAACTTGATCTGCATATTGCAAATACCGATCGGCCACCGCCCGCACTAATCCCACCGGATCCTCACTTACAATGTCCGATCGCCATTCCTGCCCTAAATTCAAAACTAAACGGTATCCTCCATTCTCCGCCACCAACCAAATATCATTGGCCCGATCGCGAATCGAATCCAATTCACCGCCATCAATACCAATACTAAATTTTGCACTCAATGCCGCGAGCTTTGGAGTTTGACAAATATATCGTTCAATCTCTCGCAGCGCTGGAACTACATCAAATGCGCCCAATTCCAGCCCCGCCATCGGACTCGTCATCACATTGCGCAAATGATCGACATCAGGATTCCTTGCGGCTAGTCCTACATCTTGCAAAGCATTTAAATCAAATTCTGTTAGATTTTCAACCGATCGTAATTGTATATTCGCCCGATTTGTAATTAATAACTGCAAACAACCCGATCGTTCCATCACGCTCGCCAGTGCAGCCAATTGAACACAAGACACGATCCCGCCAGGAGTCCGAATTCTAGTTAAGACCCCCTCGGCAGCGATCGTTGGACAAAATAATCCTGGACAACTCACCGACTCAACAATACTTTTATCAGTCAATTCAGCAGTCAATTTAACAGTCACATTAGCTCCGTTCCTGTGCGTCGCAGGAAATGGTAAACCATACAAAATAATGCTAAAAATTGGTGTTCTGACTGGTCGAAAATTTGAATCAAATCTCAACATTACAGTTGCGGCACAGCCCCGGAATCTCACCGGACTTTCCCACATTTTCAGCTTCAGAAGCGTACCATAGAGCGCGTAACCTCAGAAAAACCCGATCGCAATGTTCAGTCCAAAACCCTGGCTCACGATCGTTGGAATTGGCGACGACGGCTTTGATTCTCTCAGTGAAATAGCCCATCACACCATCACCACCGCAACCCTAATCATCGGGGGCGATCGGCACCTAAAATTTCTTCCCAAAAGTATTACCTGCAAAAGGCTTCTCTGGAGTTCACCCATTCAAGGCTCCATCAATGAACTCCTCACCTATCGCGGCCAATCTGTTTGCATTCTCGCCAGCGGAGATCCACTCTGTCACGGTATCGCCACCACATTGCTGCGATCGATTCCTCTGGTAGAAATGCAAATTATCCCGGCACTTTCCGCTTTTACTCTGGCCCGATCGCGCCTTGGCTGGTCCAGCACCGAAGTGGAAACTATCAGCCTTTGTGGTCGAGATCCCGCATTTCTCCGCGCAGCCCTCTACCCAAACGCTAAACTCCTCGTTCTCAGCAGCGATCAAGATACTCCAAACATTGTTTGCGATCGGCTCACCGAATGGGGTTACGGCGACGCAGACGTAACAATTCTCGAACATCTCGGCGGAAGAACCGAAAAACAATTGCACACGATCGCCCGCCAAAGATTTACCGAACCGATTGCGGCCCTAAATACGATCGCCATCCAAATCCACAATTCCCCATTCTCAATTCCCCATTCTCAATTCTCAATTCCCGACACAGAGTATCAGCACGACGGTCAACTCACCAAACAAGAAATCCGCACCCTCACCCTCGCCGCTCTTTCGGCCTTTCCCGGTCAGCTTCTTTGGGATGTCGGTGCAGGTAGCGGATCGATCGGCATTGAATGGATGCGAACCCACCCGAGAAACCAAGCGATCGCCATCGAATCCCATCCCGATCGCCTAGCGAACATCACCCATAACGCCAAGAACCTCGGAGTCCCAAACCTCAAAATCATCGCCGGACGCGCCCCGGAAGCACTGCAAAATCTCCAGCGGCCTGACAGCATTTTCATCGGCGGCGGAGTCACACGATCGGGCGTATTTGAAACCTGTTGGGACGCACTAAATGACGGCGGACGAATGGTGATCAATGGTGTGACCTTAGAAACCGAAATGAAGCTCTTTCAATTAAAACAAGTCCACGGTGGCAGCTTAACGCGGATTCAAATCCAACGGGCCGAACCGATCGGGAACTTTCTCGGCTGGAAACCGCTTTCCCCCATCACCCAATGGCTCGTCACAAAACCCACAACTCCATGACTTTAGATTGGGTTTTGTTTGAGGTTTTGAATTTCTTGGTTTAGATTGGTGCGGGCTTGATGTTCCTGGTGGTGCATTTCGGGGCGGTGGTAAATACGATCTCGGTTTAAGAAGGTTTGAAGGATTTGCGATCGGGTTCTTGGTATGCGGTGATCAGTTGGGTGAAGAGGCTGGGGCTGGGTTGGAGGTCTAGGTCTGTGAAGGCTTGGTTACATTATTTTAATGTCTTAATCAAGTCTTGATATAGGAGCTATTTTGAGTCTTAAGTAGGAAAGCAAGATTTAATATGGAGTACATATTTATAACAGAAGCTATTTTTTAAGTCTCACCTCAAGACTCATTTCAAGTCTTATTTAAGATTGTAGTGATTTGTTTTTTGGGCGATCGGTGTTTTTGGGATTGAGTGAAGGGATTAGACTGGGGTAAGGTTTTATTTAAGGTGATGGTTGTGGTGGCAAATCGAGTTTTGTTGCTTTCTCCTGAGGAGTATTTGGAGTGGGAGGAGAGGAGTGAGGTGAGGCATGAGTTTATTGATGGTGAGGTGTTTGCGATGGCGGGGTCTAGTGATGATCATGCTGCGATCGTGAGTAATGCTTGTGTGGTGTTGATTCCCTTTGTGAGGAAGTGCGGTTGTCGGCTATTTCCACAGGATGTGAAGGCTCGGCCCAAGGGACTTTCTCGATATTATTATCCGGATTTGATGGTGACTTGTGATGAGCGAGATCGGGCGGATAAGTATGTGAAGCGGCACTATAAGTTGATTGTGGAGGTGTTGTCGGATTCGACGGAGGCGTTCGATCGGGGGCGGAAGTTTGAGGATTATCGCCGATCGGAGTCGCTGGAGGAGTATGTGTTGATTGCTCAGGATCGGATCAGTGTGGATGTGTTTCGGTTGAATGCTGCGGGGCGGTGGGAGTTGGAGGGCTATGGCGAGGGCGATGTGGTGGAGTTGGTAAGTGTTGGGGCGAGGTTTGCTGTTGAGGAGTTGTATTTGGATGTGGAATTAATTGCAGATGAGTCTATGTGCGAGACTCAAGATTAGTCTTATTTAAGATTTTGGATAAAGTCTAAAGTTTGATTTAATTGGATGGAAAACGGATTATTTAGGAGATCTTTGTATGAATATGATGAAACCTCTTGTCAAAAGCTGTATCAATATGACGATTGGAGGGGCTTTGGTCTTCAATGCTGCGATCGTGACTTCAGCGCAGGAGGTTCCAAAGCTTAAGCAGAAGATGTCTTATCATGATGCGCGAAAAATTTTGCTCGATAGTGGTTGGCAAGCAATCTTGCTTTCTCCAAATCGTGATTGGCAGCAGATGGGAGCGGGGATGACTCGCTTCCGCGATCTGGGATATGACGAAGTTGTTGATTGTTCGGGTACTGGGCTAGGATTTTGTCGATTTGAGTTTGCGTCGGCAGATAGTCGCAAGCTAGTTGTTGTTACTGCTGGGGGAACACAGCGGCCATTACTATATCGCTGGAGTATCGAGGTCAAAACAAGTACTGACTAATTTGTATAAGATTTTGAGTAGAAACTGGAATTTGATTTAATTGATGGGAAGAATTAGGTATAGATGTCATGCGATTTTGGATAGTTATGCGTATTCTTTCTAAGGTTTTACTCTCAGTAATTTCTGTGTCACTTTTGGCGACTTTACCGACGATCGCTCATTCAAAAGAGCCTGAGATTGTTCGTATCCCTCAGAAGTCAGATTTGAGTTGTGATGGGGCGATCGCGGCGGTAAAGCAGGATTTGAGGAAGAGGGGCGTTTTTTCGGAGTGGAAAACACCTCCGAAAGTTATTCAACCTCGGATAAGGTTTGACGCTGAAAGGATAAAAATTGGCTATTACAACTATCCTGTCGATCGAACGGAGGCTGTTATCTTTGGTTTGTCGGGGGATTCGACTAAGCTTTATCAGGGAATATTAAGTTCTCCAGTATTGCTAGAGATGCTCGGGGCGCAGGTCATGGCAGCTTGTGGTCAGGTGGGAATTGTAGAATTTGTTCATTGGTGGGAAGGTAGCGTTCCTGTAGGATACTTTCCCGATCGGACGGTTCGGGCATTTAAGTGGGTGAATATTAGGGGAAATGATCATCAACGGATTGAGATGAGGAATGGTTCAGAAAGAACTGTATTTGAATGGGGCTATTATTTCTCGCCATAGTTTTGATTAGGGTACTCACTTTTCCGATCGATGAAGCGAGTGCCTTGTTTTTTGCAAGGCTATCTGCGATTTCTAGTTATTTTCGTTGGACCGATCGCGGCGTGAAGAGTTGAGTTAGGAATTTCGATCGGTTTCTAGGAGTAAAACTGGTGATTTTCGAGACAATTTTTTGGTTTGATGGTTTATGTTGACATAATCGAAGAGGGCGCTTGACTGTGTAGCCGATCGCAAATGAGACTCTTAGTAGGACTTGTATTTAGTCTTCTTTAAGATTTTGAGAAAGCTGTTTTTAGGGGCGTTTAGCGTCAGCGGATGTAAACTGTCAATCTTAATGAGTCGGTTTGTATGAGTGTGATTGAAAGGCTTGAAATTGAGGAATGGGCTGAGGGACTTGATGTGGAGATCAAGCTTGCGGCTGGTCGTGATGGGCGGGGCGAGCTTCCGAAGGATTTTTTTGAGTCTTATGTGGCGATGGCGAATACGGTGGGTGGCTGTATTTTTCTGGGGATTAAGGAGCTTTCGGGACGTTTTGAGGTGGTTGGGATCCAGGATGTTGCTAAGGTTCAGAAGGAGCTTTGGGATAATCTTAACAATCGTCAGAAGGTTAATATTAATTTGCTGACGGATAGTATGGTGACAGTTGTTGCTGATGAACAGGGTAGGCAGGTGATTAAGGTTCGCGTGCCTCGTGCTAAACGGACGGAACGGCCTATTTATATTGGTCAGAATCCTTTGAAGGGGACTTATCGTCGCAATTATGAGGGGGATTATCTCTGTGATGATGAGATGGTTCGTCGGATGTTGGCGGAGCAGGTTGAGGAGTCGAGGGATGCTCGATTATTGGAGGGGTTTGGGTTTGATGATGTGGAGTTGAGTACGCTGAGTGCTTATCGAAACCAGTTTAAATCTAGTAAGCCGAGTCATCCGTGGCTGGAGTTGGATGATCAGGAATTTTTACGATCGATTGGAGGCTGGGGGCGCGATCGTCAGACTGGAGCGCAGGGTTTGACGATCGCGGGGTTATTGATGTTTGGAAAATTGCCGTCTATTTTGGAGGCGCTTCCAAATTATGTGGTGGATTATCAGGAGCGTCCGCGATCGGTGGCTGAGGCGCGGTGGGTCGATCGGGTGACGACAGATGGAAGTTGGTCGGGTAATTTGTATGATTTTTATCGCCGGGTAATTCTGAAGTTAGTGGCGGATCTTAAGGTTCCTTTTAAGTTGATGGGTACCGACCGGGTGGATGATACCCCTGTGCATGAGACGTTGCGTGAGGCGTTGGTGAATACGTTGATTCATGGGGACTATACGGGGCGCGTTTCGGTGTTGGTGGTAAAGCAACCGGATTTGTTTGAGTTTCGGAATCCTGGGTTGATGCGTTTGTCTTTGGAGGAGGTGAAGCAGGGTGGGATTAGCGATTGCCGTAATCGAAATTTGCAGAAGATGTTTCAGTTGGTTGGGTTGGGTGAGCAAGCTGGGTCGGGAATCTCGAAGATTTATAGTAATTGGAAGGCGTTAAATTGGCGATCGCCTGAGTTTCAGGAACGATTAGAACCTTCGGAACATGTTGTGCTGGCTCTTAAAATGGTGGGTTTGTTGCCAGATGAGACGGTGCGGGAACTCGATCGTCGTTTTGGCGATCGGTTCCAGGGGTTATCGAGTGAGAAGAAGTTGGCTTTGGCGACGGTTGTGAATGAGGGACTGGTGACACACGCTCGTTTAATGGAGATGACTAGTGTTCATTCTAGAGATGTGACGTTGGCATTGAGTGCTTTGGTTAAAGCGGGTTTTCTAGAGTCAGAGGGAATTGGAAAAGGGCTAATCTATTTCTTTCCTGATAAGCGGCCTGAGTATAGACAGGATTCTGATGGATTTGCACTAAATTTAGAATCAAGCTCCGATTGTTTGGATGTTAACTCTGATCATTTGGAATCAAGCTCCGATCACTTGGAATCAAGCTCCGATCGTTTGGAATCAAGCTCCGATCGTTGGGAGGTCTTAATGAAGATTTCAGAGAATGTGAGAGGAAAAAAGAAAGCGATTAAGGAGGATGTTCGGAATGTAATTTTGGGGCTTTGCCAAGATGGTTTTCTGACCCAACGGGAGCTTTCTACGTTATTGGGTCGATCACCTCATACGTTAAGGAATAGTTATTTGAAGGAAATGATTCAATCGTATCAACTTGAACTGAGGTACCCACAGGTGATTAATCATCCCCATCAAGCTTATCGATCGCGTCGTGAAAAGTTTAGTTAGGAATTTCGATCGGTTTCTAGGGGTAAAACTGGTGGTTTTTGAGCGATGTTTTGATCCGATTTTTATGGTTTATATTGGTGTGAACTGAGGGAAATTAGGGCATAAATGAGGGGTATGGAAGGCCGATCGGTACAGGCCGCACCACCACAGAATCGGGCAAAATAAGGTTGAAATTTTAGTCCAATTTTAGTCCAGTGCTTTTAGTAGTCCAAAAAATACGATCGGAAAGCCTTGCTGTAATAGAGTTTCAGGATACCTAGATATTTTGGGTTAACTGCGTAACACACAGAAGTCCAAGGGCGGGAAATAGTCTAAATGTACTATGAGAATTTTGAGGGATTTATAGGGGTAAATCGATCGGAAGTCGATCATCTTTCAGCAGTAGTTCCCCTCGCCTCCAACCCGCTAGAGCTATACTAAAACCAAGATATTTGTAACCCCTCGAACAAACCCTCGACCGCCTCACCGAAGAATCCAACACCTACAAACCCAGCAGCAGCCTCTTAAGCAAGACTTGTCTTAAGTCACAAGTCAAGACTCAAATAATCCTCCAATTCCTAAAAACCTACAGACTTTCTTCTCCTCCCCAGCCATTCAGACCCAATACCATAGAACAACCCCTTCACTGACAAAACATCATGGCCAATTCATTAGCGGCAACCCCTGCACCTGCGACAACATGACCACCTGGCCCAACCATGACACCCTTCCCCTCATTCACCCATCAACACAAACGATCGCCTGTACCGACTCCGCCAAAACCTAGCCACAAACGGAATCAACTCCTAGGCTCTGTATCAAGACTTGCGCTAAGACCTGTATTGAGTCTTAAGTAAGACTGCAAACTCTCCTGATAAAATCTGTAGCCTTTCGCCTGTGGAGCGATCGGGCTACTTAATCCGTCATCAAGCCCTTTTCTTAACCACAATTTTCTTCTTAACTTCAGCCTTCACAGTATCAACTTGCGACACGACTTGCGCCTCATTTTGAGACTTGTTTTGAGAATCTGCGCTACCCTCTCGTTTTCTCTGCACCTCAAACGACCAAAAATCCTTCGCCATCAGCGTATTTGGAAAAATCGTCTGCGCCTCCGCCAACAAATCCTTCCACTCCAGCCCCCCATTCCCCGGCGCATACCTCGGACTAAAATGCGTCATCAAAAGAGTATCCACCCCCGCCAAATGCGCCGTCTGAGCCGCCATCGTAGACGTTGAATGTTGCCGAGCAATAGCCATCTCCGCATCCGCATGAGAATAAGTCGCCTCATGAATCAACACATCCGCCCCGCGCGCCAACTCCACTGCCCGATCGCAAAAAACAGTATCCGTACAATAAACAACACTCCGACCTCGCTCCATCGGACCCACAAAATCCGCCCCCTCAAACACCCGACCATCCTCCAACGTCACCCGCCCGCCCCGCTTCAACTCACCATAAACCGGACCAAACGGAATCCCCAACGCCTTCGCCTTCTCCACATCAAAAATTCCCACCTTATCGCGCTCCGTCACCCGAAACCCATGGGCCGTCACCCGATGCTTCAACAGCGCACAATCCACCCTAAACTCACCATCATCCATCACAAATCCCGGCTTCACCACATGCACCCGCACCGGATAGGACAAATGCGTCTGTGAAAACCGCCGCGCCGCCGCCAAATAATCCCCCAACTCAGGAGGACCATAAATATCAATCTCCGACACCGCCCCCGCCAACCCACAACTCGCCAACAACCCCATCAACCCAAACGTATGATCGCCATGCATATGCGTAATAAAAATTCGGCGAATCTGACTCGATCGCAGCTCACTCCGTAAAAACTGATGCTGCGTCCCCTCCCCACAATCAAACAACCACACCTCCGATCGCTGCGGCAACCTCAACGCCACACTCGACACATTCCGCGATCGCGTCGGCACCCCAGAACTCGTCCCCAAAAAAGTAATCTCCATCCCAGAATCCCCCACTCACAAAAACGTAGCAATAGAACCACTATAAATCCCCCATACAAAACCGCCCTAAAATCAAGCATCCGTTAAGACTTGATATTTATAAATCTAAAGAATAAAATTCAATTGTCACACAGAATAAGACGAAAATGAGAAACAGTGGAGATTGAAATGAGAGAATAAGATAATATAGATTTTTTGTACCGGACCTGATGAAAAAACTCACTGCTTCCCTATCTCAAATTAACGCTAAAACCTCTCAGATGATAGGACTCAGTTTGATCAGTCTCGCCCTTTGCTTCAGCTTATTACTGTTGATCGGTTGGCTTTGTGAGGAAGTCTTGGAAAAAGAGCTTTTTGGATTCGATCGGGCAATCTTACTCAGTATTCATCAATGGGCAAGTCCTCAATTAGATAATCTAATGATCACATTGACTCGGTTGGGAGACCCAGAATGGGTGATAGTGGTCGTAATTGCAACGCTAGTTTGGTTTGGTTTAAAGCGACGATATTCTCAAGTGGTGATGTTTACGATCGCCTTAGCTGGAGCATTCGTTTTAAATACAGGAATGAAACTAATTTTTGCGAAACCACGTCCAGAACTTTGGCCAAGATTGATTCCAGAGACATCTTTCAGTTTTCCCAGTGGTCATGCCTTAGGTTCGATGGTTCTCTATGGAGTCTTGGCCTATCTGTTGTCACGCCTATTTCCTCAAAAGTCAATGATTTTTTATGGGATATCTGCTGTCGTGATTGGAGCGATCGGCTTAAGTCGGTTGTACTTAGGGGTTCACTGGCCCACGGATATTTTTGCGGGCTATGGTGTCGGATTTCTCTGGGTGATGATGAATATCGCATTCTTTAATTGGCAAACTCAAACAAAATCTATCAAATAAAAATGGAGCGTTACTAATTTATATCTTTCTTCGTAACGCCCAATTTGATTCTATGAATCTGATTTCACCTTAAACCATTGATCATAGAGTTGCTGATAGCCCTCATTTTCCCGTAGCTTTAACAACGCACTATTAATTAATTTTCGGTAAAGACTACCATTAGTAAGCGCAATGCCATAACTTTCATCTCTTAAGGATTCTCCAACAATTTGAACTAAACCTTTAGCATCATGGGCTGCATAGTATCTCAGTACTGGGCCATCAAAAATAACAGCATCAACTTTTTCAGTTAATAAAGCCTCATAAGCCATTTCAATTTTGTCTACAGTCAATAGCGTTATTGATTTATTCTGTAAAAAATCCGCAGCAGTACTTCTGGCAAGAGTGACCGCCGATCGCCCCTTAAGATCATCTAGTCCCTTAATATCGCCTTGAAGACTTTGAACAGTCATTCCGGTCGTCACGGTCGCTGTAAAATACGCCACGAATAAAACTGCGACAAACATCCACATCACCGCCATAATTCTCCCCAAGGCACCCTTTGGCATTTCTTCAGCTTGGGTAGCGAGGGTTGAAGCGGCCCACCAAGCCGCGATAAAAATGCCAGGGAAATAAGATTCTGCGATCGAGCTATCAGGATGGCGACGTTCAAATAACCAAATAACATGAGCCGCAATAACGACCATCAATAAGGCTAAACCAAACAGTTGTAATAGCGTGGGTGAAAATAGATCGCGCAGCAAATTTGGAAGCATTCCTACTTTTTTAGGATTGCGGATGAGTATTTGCAATCCAGAATTGAACATAGGGTAAGAGAAATCTAGAGTTGCCTCTCGTTCTGCGGTGATCGAAATAGCTGCGATCGCAATATCTGCCTTGTTTTCTCGTACAGCACTTAGCATCTCGGCAAGGGTCTTGTAGGTCGTAATTTTAGACTCAACCCCCATTTGAGTCGCAATTTTTTGCCATAATTCAATGCTGAATCCGGTCAACTTTCCTTCATTCTCCATAACAAAAGGTGGAATAATTCGAGTTGCAACACGTAATACTTTTTTGGTACTGACGGCGGATATGGCAGGAGTAACAGGGGTCTGAGCGATCGCAGAATCTAGCTTGGGCTGCGCGATCGTCATTAGTCCTACCCAAAGGAAGACCAATAATCCTAAGACCCAATATGCTCTAATTTTTATATTTAATTTCATCATGTCATCCAAACTTTAAACAGATTCTAACGAAGATTTCAAATATGATGTCTTAAGATTTCAATTGACTCAGTGTATGACCAACAATGCCCAAGCAGCTTCACAGGTGATATAGTTTGATTTCTCAACCCGATCGTCTTCCCGTCGTTTTATATTTGGTGTTGTCCTGCAATGGTTATGGTGTTGCCCTTGATTTTCTAACTCTCCAAAAGAATCGATCGGAGTGATCATTGTTTTGGGAGAGACCAGTTGCTGGGATAAAGCAGGTGATAGGGCGGGGCGCATAAAGTAAAGCTGAGAGCTGACCATTGCAGCACAGCACAGAATTTGGACTGGGGTATGGGGAACCAGGTATTTTAAAAATATAAAATTGGGTGTAAAGATGGGAAATGGCATAGTGAGTTACTGCTTGAGTGTTGTGGTGTCATGAAAAAATAATAATAGGGTAATTGCTCTCATGAAGTCATTACATTTTTCTGATTCTGCTTTGCAAACAATCGACAAAATACCTGAGCAGCCGTTTCTCCTTTCTGCAAACAGTTATGAGCAAATAGAATCAATTGTTCAATCAAGGCTTGAGCTTGCTGTCGACAGGCCGTTCCAATGGATTGATTGGGAGCGGTGGGCGGTTTACCATTCCTTTGTTCCGATGACTTGGGCAAACAACCCAGATGCAAGATAGAATACGCCACAAACACTAAACACCAATGGGCTTTAATGGCTGAAAATGAAC
>JAJAYH010000175.1 GCA_026786325.1 Alkalinema sp. CAN_BIN05
AAGTGCTAAATCCTAAGTAGATAACTCTTTCAGCTAAGCACTCAGTCCCCTTGACAACTAACTTTTTTCCTTAACCTGTCAGGCATCGGTAGTCCCATGAAGTAGCGATTGATTTCTTAAGGATCGGGAACTAAATAACCTATAATTCTGTGTAACAACTATCTTACCTATGGTTTGTGAACAGGCAAGACGCATGTTCCACTAGAACTTAAGACTTACAAGTTGTTTGAGCCTCATTTCTAAAAAAGGTCAGATCTTTGATAGGTAAGACTTTTTAATTATGCTTTCTTGAATTTTGAATTGCTGAGATGAACGTGAGATTGGAACTATTGTAATTTAGACACGCTATAGAAAGTACTAAAAGTACAAGATTTAAAATGGCTCACGTATACTTACTTGGAATTCATCCGATCGAGAATTCTCTTCATTCATCACTCTTAAAACATCATTTAAACGATCAATGATTAGACAGATTGCCGATCGCACATTTCACTGATTTCCCCGCGTCGAAACTGTCCTGCTGCGAGATTGGCCATTTGATTTCCTAGATTATGCCGATCGCTTTCTAACCCATACCGATCGCGGTTTTTAATTTGTGCTAGTTTCCCTTTTCGACCTAGTGCATCACTATGTCCCATGATATGATGAAAAGTGGCTGATTGTGGTTTTGTTAGCTGTAACCAAAGGTCACGATCGTTGATGGGATTGCCTTTGGTATTGAGCCAGCCATTATGGTTCCATTTGTTAATCCAATTATGATTAATCGCGTCGATCGCATATTTAAAATCTGAAAAAACTGAACTCGATCGTGAAGATTGTTTCAAATAATCTAACGCTGTGATCAACGCTAAAAGTTCAGCCCGTTGATGAGTGCTGCGAGTTTCCGTTCCGCCCAGTGTCATTGTGGTATCGTCACTAAACCAAACAATGGCAGCATATCCGCAAACGCCTCTTCCACCATAGGGCGCATATCCGCCGCTTCCGTCGGTGTAAATGGCATTGATCAAAAGAGGCGCTTGCACAGGCAATGTTGGGGCTTGTAAAGTGGAATTAATTTAATTTTAAAGGCTTTTGGGAACCGGAATGCACATTACAATTTTGACCTATGGTTCTCGTGGGGATATTCAGCCGTTTGTGGCGCTGGGTGTGGAGTTGTTACGATCGGGCCACCAGGTACGCCTTGCAGTCCCGGCACTATTTAAAGAGTTCGTAATGGCTCAAGGGCTAGAATTTGCTGCATTGTCTGGTGATCCACAGGCATTGTTACGATCGGATGCGGGGCAAGAATTGTTGAAGGCGGGCGCGAATGGATTGAAGTTTTTGAAAAGTTTTGGAGATTTGGTTCGATCGGATTTACTGGGAGTTTTGGCGGATTCTCTAGAGGCTTGTGCTGGGACGGATTTGATTGTGGCGACGGCATTTACATTTTGGGGCTTGGAGATTTCGCAAGCCATCAATGTTCCCTGTGTTTTTGCCAATGTGAATGCCTTGAGTCCTACCCGTGAATTTGCAATTCCATCGGTGCCATCAGGATTAGTTCCGCCTATTTTAAATAAATTAACCTATCCGTTGTCGTTGATTGCGTTTTGGCAATTATATCGAGAGCCATTGAATGCTTGGCGTAAGTCAGAATTAGGATTGCCGCCGCTGGGGATTTTTGATGAACCGATCGATCGATTACAAAAAACAAACATGCCTTTTTTGTATGGTATCAGTCCGTCGGTATTGCCCCGTCCCCAAGATTGGCCAACGCATTTGCATATGACGGGCTATTGGTATTTAGATCAACCTGATTTTCAGCCTACTGCATCATTGATTGACTTCCTGGATTCAGGAGAACCTCCGGTTTATATTGGCTTCGGCAGTATGGCCGAGCGCGATGCGACAGAATTGACAGACATAGTACTCGCTTCATTATTAAAATCGGGACAGCGCGGATTATTATTGTCTGGCTGGGGTGGCATTCAACAAACAGATTTGCCGGATACCGTATTGAAAGTAGATTCAGCACCGCACGATTGGTTATTGCCCAAAATGTCGGCTGTTATTCATCATGGCGGTGCCGGGACAACTGCCGCCGCATTACGATCGGGCCGTCCATCCATGGCTGTGCCGTTCTTTGGTGATCAACCGTTTTGGGGCGATCGGATTGCAATGCTGGGTGTGGGTGTACGCGCTGTGCCGAGACTTCAGTTATCGATTGATACATTGTCAGCATCTATTGGCGCATTGGTGAATAATCAGAGTTTCAAAGCTAATGCAAAACAATTAGCCGATCGAATTTCTTTGGAAAATGGTACAAAAAATGCAGTAAACATTATTCAATTCTCCTTGTGATCTGCGTCAGTAGATAATGTGACTGTGTAGAAAGTCTCCGTAAATTTGCGGAATCCGAATTCGTTCTTTTGTATGAAGGGAAAGAGAGCGATCGTGAAGCTTGCATCAAGCAGCCCAAGCGATCGTAACTTCAAATTGTGGTTACATGCCCCCAATCTTCATTCATTAAGATTCATGAAATCCTCCACACTTATTCCTGAAAATCAAACGTTTAGTTCCATTTTAGAAGGCTTGCTTGATGCTGTTTTAATTGCTGATGTTCAAGGTGCATTACTCTACACTAATCTGTCGGCCCAAAAAATCTGCCGTCAATTAAACATCGTCCATCTTCAGACCCATGCTATTTGGAGCATTTGTGAACTGCTTAAGTCCCAAATCGATCGGGCCTTAATTTTAGAATCAGATTTAACGATAGCAGAAACGCAATATCGGGTCCGAGTTCAATGGCTTAATGCAATTGAAGAGGCTCAAGATACTCGATTAATTCTGCGTTTTGAGAATCAACAGCATTCCATGCGTTGTGCGGCTATTTTTGATGCTCAATACTTTGGACTGACTCCGCGAGAATCAGAAGTGTGGGATTTGCGAAATCAAGGCCGATCGCGCCGTGAAATTGCAGATCAGTTGTATATTACGATAGATACGGTAAAAAAGCATTTAGCAAATATTCAAACAAAACGTCAAACCTACCTTGAGGCGACTAATTAATAGATTAGGTCTGATGCTGCTGACTTGGATTTAAAACGTTATAATCAGAAGCATCGGATATTGCTTTTAATAAAAATAGGAAGTTTTGCCGTCTAATAGCTTACTTATATTGATAGGTTGTCCACTACTAAAGTATTTTATATGCATACTGTTCTAGAATCGATCGCAACAGCAAATCCTCCCTTTGAAATCACCCAAAATCAGGCATTGGCGTTTTTGTCCAGATTGGAAGGTATTTCGTTGACGCTATACGATCGTGCAGCTCAAATTTATCAAAAATCGGGCATCGATCGTCGCTATACCTCTATTCAAGACTATTTGACAGAGCCACCGAATTTTAGTTTTTACCCCAATAATTGGACCTTAAAACCTGTTCCGAGTACCTTCGATCGGAATCAACTTTATCAACTCTATGCCACAAAAATTGCAATCTCAGCCGCTCAACAAGCGATTCAAGATGCAAAATTAAATTCAAAGCATATTACTCATATAATTGTAGTAAGTTGTACTGGATTTTCTGCACCGGGTTTAGATGTTCATTTGATTCAGCAATTAGGGCTTAGGAATGATGTCGATCGTACTATGATTGGATTTATGGGGTGTTGTGCGGCATTTAATGGATTGAAAAGTGCCCATGCAATTTGTCAGAGTAATCCGAAGGCACGAGTATTATTAGTATGTGTGGAGTTGTGTACGTTACATTTTCAGAACGAGAATTCATTAGAAAATGTAGTGATTAATGCGATTTTTGGAGATGGTGCGGCCGCCGCAATTTTGTCCTCGCAATCGGATCATGATGCGGCTGGAAAGTTAGCCTATGTAGATGGGGCCAGTATCTTGGCTGATGACACACTGGGTTTAATGAGTTGGACCATTGGTAATACTGGCTTTCTAATGGGATTGTCGCCCAGAGTTCCCAATGCGATCGTTCAGCATTTACCCAACTATTTAACTCAATTACTCGATCGAAATGCTCTGACTCAATCTGATATTAATTTCTGGGCTGTGCATCCCGGCGGACGACAAATTCTTGACAAAATTCAGGCATTATTTGAATTAGAAGATGGTTTAATTGGAGATTCCTATGAAATTCTGAGACAATATGGCAATATGAGTTCTTGTACTATTTTGTTTATTTTAAAACGATTACTTTCACGGCATAATGGTGGGGAGAAATTGCAAAATGGATTAGCGCTGGCATTCGGTCCAGGGTTGACAATAGAAGGATGTTTATTTCAGCAAGTGGCATCTTAAAACTATTCTTAAAATTATGATTTCCTTCCAAACCCGCACCGACGAAGATGAGTTGATGGATGACTTTTCCATTACAGATATTCGCCTCACCAGCGCTCTCGAAGAACTTCGCACAGTGAATCGATTTCTTGGTGGTTATGATACGACGATGGCAGTGTTGGCTCCTTGGCTAAAGGTTCGATCGCAAACCAATCCCAAGCCCATCCGAATTCTAGATCTCGGTACAGGTATTGCAGATTTCCCGGAATACATTGTGTCTTGGGCGGCCAAACAATCTCCGCCAATCAATCTAGAACTAGTTGCGATCGATGCAAATCCTGTCACGGTAGACTATGCCCGTCAGTCATTGTCTAAACGTTTACCAGAGGCATTGAGTTCTAAAATTAGGGTGGAAGTCGCTGATGCCTTGGCATTGCCCTATGGTGATGGTGAATTTGATATTGCGATGGGTGCAATGTTTTTACATCATTTTGCTGAGGAACGAGCGATCGCAATTGTTCATTCAATGAATCGAGTTTCAAAGGGTGGGATTTTAATTAATGATCTTCATCGTCATCCTCTGGCCTACTATAGTTTTTATACTTTAAGTCGGCTATTTCAAGCTTCAGAAATGGTGCAAAATGATGGACCAATATCGGTATTGAGAGGTTTTCGTGGCCCGGAGTTGGAGACGATTGCTCAGAAGGCTGGAGTACAGAATTTTACAGTGCGTTGGCGTTGGCCATTTCGTTGGTTGTTGAGTACTCTTTAGTGGGATGTTACATGAATTACGATGTCATTATCGTTGGGGCCGTATTAGCAGGATGTAGTGCTGCTATTCAATTGACCGATCGGGGTTGGAATGTATTACTTTTAGAACAACAGAAGTATCCTGTCCATAAATTGTGCGGTGAGTTTCTATCCGTTGAGGTGATTGAGAATTTTGTAAATCTTGGTATTCTAGATACGGTGCGAAAAGTGGGTGCCCATCCCATTCGGAATGCTTTGCTTACGACTACAACGGGTGAAACGTTTGAACATCAATTACCCGGAGTTGCGTTGGGGTTGAGTCGTTATCAACTAGATTTAATGCTATTTGAACGCGCAGAATCAGTGGGCGCGATTTGTCAAGATGGGACTGTTGTTCGTGATATTTCCGGCGATTTTAAGACTGGATTTAAGGTATCGACGAATTCTGGGGAGTTCACTAGTCGTATGGTATTGGCTGCCCACGGGAAACGATCGCCCCTAGATACTCAACTCGATCGTCCCTTTGCCCGCCGCAAATCCCCTTGGGTTGCCTTCAAAGCCCATTGTGATGGATTGAGATTGCCGGGAATGATAGAACTCCATGCTTTTCCGGGTGGTTATTGTGGACTGTCGATGATTGAAACGGGACAGGTGAACTTGTGTTGGATTGGGCATGAAAAGATTTTGAATGGTAGTGACGATCGTAATCTGCCAAATGCTTTGTATGAAAATCCTGTATTACGCGATCGTTTGGCGCACATGACAATTAATCCAGCCGTCAAACATCGTCTCAGTCAAATCTCATTTGAATTAAAGGGAAACTTTGATGGTGATATTTGTATGATTGGAGACACTGCTGGAATGATTACGCCGTTGTGTGGTGATGGAATGGCGATGGCATTGCGGACGGCAGAAATAGCGGTGCCAATGGTGAGTGATTATTTACAAGGAATTCTCAGTGCCTCACAACTTAAATCAAACTATCGTGATACTTGGCAACGGGAATTTAGATTGCGTCTACAGCTTGGGCGCTTGATGCATTCAGCATTTATTCAGCCGCAGGTGGCTCAGGTAGGTGTTTCTATTTGCCGATCGTTCCCCGCAATTGGCAATTGGTTAATTCAAAATACCCGAGGATCTGCTTCTCCCGTTC